>JAYUYQ010000168.1:0-27881 GCA_043752435.1 Betaproteobacteria bacterium | reverse complement strand
CCTCGATCGGGAATATATTTTCGCCGCCGCAGACAAACATGTCATCGGTGCGGCCGACGAAAAAATAAAACCCGTCGGCATCGCGTCGGCACACGTCACCAGTGTAGTACCAGCCGTCGCGGATGCGTCTGGCGCTTTCCTCGGGCAGGTTGTGATAAGCCGCGAGGATGCCGGGGTTCTTCACGATCAGTTCGCCTTCATCAGCGGATACGCCGTTGATCAGTTGCGCCGCAGTGCCGGGATAGGGCACCCCGATCGATCCTTCCGGCCGGGGGCGGCCTTCGGGATGCGGCCCCAGCGGCACCGGCCCGCCTTCAGTGACGCCATATACCACCAGGGGTTGGGCGCTGGGGAAATGCACGCCCAATTCGCGCAGCAGCTGCGGCGAGGAGGGCGCGGAGCCCATCATGATGGTGCGCACCGAAGCGGTATCGATGTTCGCCAGCAGATCCTTGCGCGCCAGCACCATCGACATCATGGTCGGCACGCCCGAGATCACGGTGCAGCGGTAGTGGCCGATGGCGGCGATGTAACGTTCGACGTTGAACTGCGGCAGCAGGGGCAGCATGGCACCCGCGGTCAGGCCCTGCTTGATCGCGTTCAATGCGTTCTTGTGGTACAGCGGTGCGGCGACGAGAATCGCATCATGTTCTGTCGTGCCGCGGGTGTGGGCGAGGATGCGCCGGCTCCAGTTCTGGCCGTAATGCGTCAGCAACACGCCTTTGGGGCGGCCGGTCGAACCCGAGGTATAAGGCTGAATTGCGACCGAGTCTGCAGCGGGTTCGAATGCAGTAAACGGGCCGGGGTCGATGAAGGCATCAAAGGCATCTGTGCCCGCGTCGTCATAAACGATGGTGCGCAGGCCGGGCGGGCAGAGGTGACGCAACGCGGGTTCGACAAACACCATGCGCGCGCCCGCGTCACCGAGGATGAAGGCAATACTGTCGGCGGCGAGTTTGATGTTGACCGGCACCGGCACTACGCCGGCGCGCATCGCACCCAGCAGTGTCATCACGAACTCGACGCGGTTCAGCGACAGGATGCCGATGCGGTCGCCGGAACGCAGGCCTGCGCGCAGCAGGCCACGCGCCACCGCGTCGCAGGCGGCGTCGAGTTCGCGGTAGCTGACCGGCCGCGGCCGCTGCGCATCGCGGAGGTCGACAATCGCCGGTCGCTCCGCCTGAGCGTGAGCGGCGAACGCCAGCCCGAGGTTGCCCGGGTAGCCGCGCGGTTCGGGGCGGGGAATGCTCATCGGATGGTATGGTGGTGAATGGCGGTGCCGCCTAAGGTTTGATGATGACTTTGCCGAACACTTCGCGATCTTCAATCAGCTTCAAACCTTTTGCCGCGTCCTGCAGTGGCATCACTTCGTCGATCACCGGTTTCATCTTGCCCTGCTGGATCAGGTCCATCAGTGCTTTCAGGTTTTCATCGTAAAAGCTGTTGGAGCCGATGATCTGGATTTCGAAGCTCCACACGTAGCGCAGGTCTTCCTTGGGGTCGTAACCCGCAGTCGCACCGCAGACCAGGATCTTGCCGCCGCGCTTGACGCATTTCAGCGACGGCGCCCAGGTGTCGCCACCGGTAAAGTTGATGACTACATCAACGCCACCTTCGTAATTGCGGCGCTGCGGTTTGCCGAATTTCTCGACGGCCCACTTGGAGAAATCGGTTTCCTTGTAATTGATCACATGATCGGCGCCGAGGTCTTTCAGGCGCTGAATCTTGTCTGCACTTGATGCGCAAGCGATGACTTCCGCGCCAAGCATTTTGGCCAGCAGCACACAACCGGTACCGACACCGCCGCTGGCGCCGAGCACCAGCACCTTGTCGCCTTTTTTGATGGTGTTGTGGGTGACGATCATGCGGTGCGCGGTGCCGTAGGCTACCGGCAGCGACGCGGCCTGTTCGTAACTGACGTCAGCTGGCATGCGGATCAGTTGGTCGGCGGCGACCAGGCATTTTTCGGCGAGGCCACCGTGCATCATTTCGCCCATCAGGCCTTTTTTCTTGTTCAGTGGATTCACCAGCACGCGGTCGCCGGGTTTCCAGCCGGAGACACCAGCACCGACCTCGAGGATTTCACCGGCGATGTCGAGGCCGATGATCATCGGGAACGGCACCTTGATGCCGGGCATGCCGCGCACCGTGAATACATCGTGGTAGTTGAACGAGGTCGCGCCGACACGGATTACCACATGGCCTTCGATGACAACAGGATCCGGGAAATCCGTTACGTATTCCAGTTTGTCCAGCCCGCCGTGTTCCCGCAATACTACTGCTTTCATGTCGTTCTCCAGTCAGATCGTTATTTAAAGCGCCGTTGTTTAAAACGCGCTGGATTTTGGTTGTTTGACAGCAACGACAGCGCACCGCGAACGGTACGTTATCTTTTGATTATCCGTTTTTTTCATGCTCACGCCCATCCCAGCACGCGGTTGACGCCGGTAGTGATTCGGGCGCGGTCCACGCCGTAGATATGGATGGACACCGCAGGGTCGGTTTCGTTGTTGGCGATGCGGTGGATGCTGTCATTCGGCTGATCGAAACTCAGTGTACCGGCACCGCGCACGGCGATGTTTGAAATCACCGGCGGGCCGCCGTCGCCATTGTCTAGGTACAGCGCTTCGTTGATTATTCCACGGTAGATACCGACGCCGCACCAGGTGTGATGGCCGTGGATGGGGCTGCGTTGCCGGGCGCCCCAGACGATGGCGACGATGGTGTAGCGGCCGTTCGGGTCACCGTAAAGTACATGACGCGTGTAATGGTCGTGACTGGGGCGGCACTGTTCCGCGGTCAGCCAGTCCGGGCGGGCCACGGACTCTTCAAGCGCCGCGGTCACCCGCACAGGCAATTCTTCAGCGGGTGCGTCTATTGCTGCGTTCATGCGTTCAACGAGGCGATGCAGAGGGAGGGGGGCGCTCATTTGCTGTCCGCCGTGATGGGCAGATTCATCACCGATTTGCTGGCAAGTATGGCACCGAGCACCATGCTGCGCGCGGCATCAATCTGTTCGCGGCAGATGTTGGCAGCCGTGTCGCCGTCGCCTCGCGTCAGGGCTTTGACCAGCGTGCGGTGCTCGTGCTGCATTTCCTGGGTGCGGTTGCGCGAACCCAATCCGAGGTGCAACAGCCTTGTCATCTCGTCGAGCAGTTGTTCTATCGCGCCGGCCAGTCGCGCATTGCCGGCGGCCTGCGCAATAGTGACGTGAAAGGCCTTATTGGCGTCGAGAAAGCGCGCGGTGCTTTTGGCGTTGCCGGTCTGGTAACCCTCGCGGCAAATTTCATCGAGCATGCGCAGGCGCTGGGCGTCGACGCGGCCTGCGGCCATCCGTGCCGCCACCGGCTCCAGCATCAGCCGCAGCTCGAATACGTCGTGGATATCCTGCAGCGTGACCGGAGTCACCACGTAGCCGCGGCGGGGGATGGCGCGGACCAGCCCGTCGTGGGCGAGCCGCGACAGGGCCATGCGCACCGGCGCCTTGCCGAGTTTGTATTGCGCGCAGAGCTGGGCTTCGGAGACCTCCGTGCCGGGCGCAATGAGGCAGCAGATGACGTCGTGCTTGATGCGCTCGTAGGCGCGGTCGCTGAGCAGCGGGATGGTTTTGGCGGTTGCGGGAGTCATGCTTCTGAAATCTTAGTAAAGGATCTCTGACATGTCAACGATGTGTTTGCACTGCCCGGCGTGGCGGGTGGCGCCGCGGGACCGCATCGTGAAAATGCGTCTTGCGCCCCGTTGCCGCAGTCACCACAATGCAGCTACTCCCACAACAAGAAGAACTGTCTTGAACAAAGCCGTTGCCATGCCCGGCCCGTGGGTTGTTGTTGCCGTCGCGACATTTGCGCAGATGATCGTGGCAATGTCGAATATCCTGCTGCCGACCATTGCGCCGAAACTCGCGGAGTCGCTCGGCGTCAGCCCGATCCTGATCGGTTACCAGGTCAGCCTGACTTTTGGTGTGGCCACTCTGGCGACGATGTTCGGCGGCAATGCGGTGCTGCGCTTCGGCGCCGCGCGAACCACGCAGCTGTCGATCCTCTGCTGCGGCGCGGGTCTGGTCTTGTTTGGGTTTCCGCATGTTGCGGCCATTGCGCTGGGTTCGGCCTTCGTCGGTATCGGCATGGGTTTAATCAATCCGGCGGCGGCGCACCTGCTGGTCAGCTACACACCGCCTGCGCGGCGCAACATCATGTTCTCGATCAAGCAGACTGGTGTGCCGGTCGGCGGCGTGATCACCGCGCTGACTGCGCCGGCGATTGCCGTGCATTATGGTTTCCGCTGGTCCCTGGTCATGGTCGGGGTGCTGGTCGTGGTGCTGGTGATTTTTGCGCAGCGTTATCGTGAACAGTGGGACAGCGATCGCGGCGGCGCCGACCATGGCAGCCGTGCAGCGTTTGGCGGCGTGCCGCTGGTGTGGCACCAGCCCGACTTGCGCTGGGTCTCGCTGGTGGCGATGATTTTTTCCGGCATTCAGCGTTGTGTGCTGAGTTTCACCGTGATTTATCTGGTTGCTGAAGGGCGATTCGGCCTGGTGGAGGCGGGTGTGATGCTGTCGGTGGTGCAGATTGGCGGATCCTCCTCGCGAATCTGCTGGGGTTGGCTGGCAGATCGCCTCCGCAGCAGCCTGACCGTGCTGATGATTATTTGCGTGATCACCATCTTCTCAACGCTGGCGTTGGTGTTTTTTGATCCGGAATGGAATAAGCCTTTGATCTATTTATTATTTTTTGTGATTGGTGTGACGGCGGTGGGCTGGAACGGGGTATTCCATGCCGAAGCAGCCCGCCTCAGTCCGCCAGGCATGGCCAGTGTCGTGGCCGGTGGCACCACTTTTTTTGTATTCGCCGGCGTATTGATCGCACCCGCGGCGTTTGCCGCCGCTTACGGCGGCATCGGCAGCTACAGCAATACTTTCCTGCTGGTGACGGCTTCCGCCGTGGTCGCATTCGGACTGTTGCTGATGGCGAAACGGGTGTCGCCGCGGTTGCCGCAAAGTGAGCGGTAAGGGCGTGACGCCTGGCCCGGACATGTCACTGAAGATCGCGCGATGACTGCACCCCAACCCGCGCTTTTCATCGTGGTGTTGGCAACGATGGCCGCGCAGATCGCTTCGGCGATGGGCATCGCCATTTTTCCGGTGATGGCGCCGCATCTGGCGCTCATGCTCGATATCGATGCCTCCATGGTGGGCTATCAGATCAGTATCCTGTTCGGTGCGGCGATGCTGACTTCAAGCGTGGTTGGTACGGTGGTGTTGCGCTGGGGTGCATGCCGCGCGATGCAATGGTCGCTGTGGTTGTGCGCAGTGGGCATGATCGCCGGCCTGGCAGGACAACTGTGGCTGATGCCGCTCGCGGCAGTGTGCATCGGCGCAAGTACTGCGCTGGCGGCTTCGGGCGGCGCTCACCTGTTATTCCGTTTTGGATCGGTGCGGCATCGCAACCTGCTTTTTTCGATCAAACAGACCGGCGTACCCCTGGGCTGGGCGGGGATTGCCCTGCTGGCGCCGGCGCTGAGCGTGGCCTTCAGCTGGCGCGTGCCCATGTTCGCGGTGCTGGTCTATTCTGTGGCAGCGGCATTGATGCTGGAGCGATGGCGCGAAACCTGGGACGATGATCGCAATCCGCATGCCGCGGCACGGACCAATCTGCTGACCGGCGTCGCTGTCTTGTGGCGTTATCCGACGCTGCGCTATCTCGGCATGTCCTCTTTCTTTTTCTCCTTTGCTCAACTCTGCCTGGGTACTTTCACCGTCAACCTGCTGGTGCAGGAGGCGGGCTACGGCTTGATTGCCGCCGGCGTGATGTTGTCGTTGGTGCAGATTGCCGGGATGGCGGGGCGGCTGTTTTTCGGCTGGCTCGCGGATCGCAGCGGCAGGGCCATTGCCGTGCTGGCGGGAACCAGCCTGGTTGCCGCCGCCGGTTGCGCCGCGAGCGCACTCATAGACGGGGGGTGGCCACGTCCTGCGCTGGCCGCGTTTTATATCTTGTTCGGTATCGTCGCTTATGGCTGGAATGGCGTAATGCACGCCCAAATCGCGCGACTCAGTCCTCCCGGCATGGTCAGCGTGGTGACCGGCGGCATGATGGTGTGGATATTCGGCGGCATTTTGGTTGGTCCGGCGTTGTTTGCAGCGACCTATGGGGCCATCGGCAGTTATACCGCAACGTTCGGTGTGCTTACGGGCGTGGCCCTGGTCAGTGCGGTGCTGGCGATGGCAGCGGTGCGTGCGGAGCGCGCCCTATGAGCGCGGTGGTCATTCAGCCTGCGCCATCAGTGGCTGCGGTGGTGGCGGCAACCACGGCAGCGCAGGTGGCCGGGGCGATGGGGGCGGCGGTGTTCCCGGTGATCGCGCCGGAACTGGCGCGCACGCTCGGCGTGCAGGCGTCGCTGATCGGTTACCAGATGAGTCTGATTTACGGAACAGCCCTGCTCGGTTCGATGCTGTTTACCTGGATGGTCGCGCGTTACGGCGGTTGCCGAACCACACAGATCGGCATGGCCTGCTGTGTAGTCGGCCTGGCGTTCGGATTTCATTCCAGTATTGCCGCGCTGGTGGTGACTTCAATATTCATCGGTATCGCGATGAGCATCAACCTGCCGGCGGCGGCACATCTGCTGTTCCGCTTCAGCCCGCCGCAGCACCGCAATTTCATTTTTTCGCTGAAGCAGACCGGCGTGCCGCTGGCCTGGGCGCTGATGGCGCTGATGGCACCAGCGATCACGCTGGCCTGGGGCTGGCGCTGGGCCCTGGCGCTGGTGCTGGTGTCGGCACTGGCGACGCTGCTGGCGCTGCAGCGGGTGCGCGAGCGTTGGGATGACGACCGGCGCCCCGATCTGCCGGTTCGGGCGCGGGTGTTTGAAGGCGTACAGCTCGTGTGGCGGCTGCCGGCATTGCGCTGGCTGGGTGTGGCCGCTTTCGGCATGGCATTCGTGCAGCTCTGCGTCAGCACCTTCACCGTGATCATGCTGGTTGACGAGGTCGGGTACACGCTGATCGAAGCCGGATTGATGTTGTCGGTGGCGCAGATTTTCGGTGTGCTCGGCCGTATCGCCTGGGGGTGGCTGGCCGACCGCACCGGTGACAGCCTGCGCGTACTGCAATGGCTGACCAGCGGCATGTTGCTGTGCAGTTTTGCAATTGCCTTTTTGCAGCCGGGATGGCCGGTGGTGCTGACGGCGCTGCTGTTTGCGCTGTTCGGTGCGACGGCGATCGGCTGGAACGGGCTGTATACCGCGGAAGTCGCACGCCGCAGTCCACCGGGGCAGGTCAGCATTGCGACCGGCGGTGCGATGGTTTGGAACTTCGGCGGGATACTGGCAGGGCCTACAGCTTTCACGCTGGTCTACGCCTTGCTCGGCAGTTACGCCTGGACCTATGGATTGATGGCGGTGGTGGCGGCGGTCATTTTCCTGGCGCTGCATGCCTCCCGCAGCGCGCAGCGCGGTGAGACTTGATGGAGTCTTTGAGCACTTTGCAGATGGTGTTCTGCGTGGCCGTGGTTACGCTGGCGTTTGCGGTGCGCGGTGGTGCCGGATTCGGCGGCGGGGCGATTGCAGTGCCGCTGCTGGCACTGGTCTTTCCGTTGCCGGTGACCGTGCCGGTGGTGACCGTGCTTAACATGCTGTCCTCGATCGGTCACGGTGTTACCGACTGGCGCCATATCGCCTGGCGCGAGGTCGGGCGCATTGTTCCCGGCAGCCTGATCGGTGTGTTTCTCGGACTCTATCTCCTGACGCTGTTTGATCCGCAACCGCTGGCGCGGGCGCTGGGCGTGTTTGTCATACTGTATGCGCTGTACGTGTTGGTGTTTGCCGGGCGCACGCCGCAGATACCGCCGCGCTGGATGTGGCCGGTGGCGGCGGTTACGAGTTTCGCCGCGGGCATCGTCGGCTCGCTGTTCGGCGGCGCCGCGGGGCCGTTTTACGTGATTTACCTGAATTCAGCGCGACTCGGGAAGGATGCCTTTCGCGTGACCATTACCACCGTGATGCTGTTCCAGGGATTGACCCGCATCGCCGGTTACGCGACGCTGGGTTTGTATGACGAGTACACGCTGCTGTTGCTGGCGGCCGCGCTGCCGATGGTGGTCATCGGTTCCTGGCTGGGCACGTGCGTGGTGCGCCGCTTCGATCCGGTCCTGTTCAATCGCGCGGTGGGCGCCGTGCTTCTGGTCAGCGGTACCGCACTGGTATTAAAGTAACGCGATGTTTGACCTGTCTTTGTTCGACCGGATTATATTCGACCAGACTTTACTCGGCTTGAGCGGGTTCCAGCTGGCATGGATTGCGGCGGTTTTTTTCATCGCGTTTGTTGTGCGCGGCATGTCGGGTTTCGGCGCCGGCATGATCGCCGTGCCGCTGCTGGCCTTTGTGATTCCGCTGCAGCTCGCCGTGCCACTGTGCAGCCTGCTGGTGTTCGTGCTGTTCGTGATCCTGGTCATCCGCGACCGGCGCGAAGTGGTTTGGGCGGAACTGCGCCTGTTGGTGCCGCCGACCATCATCGGCGCGCTGGTCGGGTTGTGGCTGTTCGCCAGCCTCGACAACCGCATGCTGGTGCTCATGCTCGGCACGTTTCTGGTGTGTTATTCCTGTTACATGCTGGCGGTCAGCTTGCTGGGCTTGCCGCAATTGCGCTGTTCACAGCGCTGGGCGCTGCCGGTCGGATTTTTCGGCAGTTTCTTCGACACGCTGTTCGGCGGTGGCGGCGGCACGCTGGTGGTGATTTACATCAATGCCCGTGGTATTGGTCGTGCGGGATTCCGTGCCACGGTGGCCGCGTTGTGGTTTACCGAGATGATTACCCGCATCGGCGGTTATGCCTGGGCCGGGTTTTATAATGAGACTAATTTATGGCTGTTTGCCGCGTTGCTGCCTCTGATGTGGGCGGGCACCGTGGTCGGGGAACGCCTCGGCAACCGGGTCGACAGTGAAACGTTTGCGCGGGTTCTGGCGGTGATGCTGCTGGCCAGCGGTGTGAGCCTGCTGGTGAAGTAATGCAGCGGAGAGGTGGATCGGCGCTAAACTGCGCAGCAGAAGATGGTTTTGCGCAAAAGTGCGCTGCGCAGCCTTCGTTAGCGCAGGAAAATCACTACGGGGAACACGGCGACGGCGATGACCAGCACCAGCCAGTCGAGGCGATTGCGCTTCAGCCAGCCGGTAAAGTGCAGAATCAGTATGATGGCTGCAATCACATAAAACGCGTAGAAAGCCATTTCAGAATCCCCCTGTAATTTTGGTTGGAGGATAACTGAATTCAGAGACGGTCGCCATCGTCAACTGCGGTCGGCGCGGCGCAAGGGTATTTTGTCGGCGCATTCGGCTGGGCCTTTGCCGCGGATTTCTGTTGTTGCTGGACGGGCCTGGGACTCGCGCTGTGTCCTGCAATGCAGGGCATAACGAGCGCCAGCGGAAGACGCATGTTCAATGATATCGCTGCCGGTTGCCGGGGTTATTGCCGAGCCACATCAGCAACCTATTGTTTAGCAACACTTTTTTATTGGTATTGCCGGCGATGGTGCATGGCCGGGATTTCCGGCGGTATGCGCAGGATTCCTCATATTGAATCGCATGGTGTATTTCCAACCTTCTGATTACCAGCGCAAAATGCCCGGCCCTATGCGGGCTTAATTTTGCGTTGATTCCAGTGGCGCGTATCGCTGTGTTCAATCAAAAGGGGGGCGTCGGTAAAACGACGATAGCGTTGAACCTTGCCGGCGTGCTGGCGCGGCGCGGGGCTGATCCGTTGGTCATGGATCTGGATCCGCAAGCCCACCTGACCAGTGTCTGCAACATTACAGTGCCCTGTATGCCCATGGCACAACGCTGGCATCCCTGACTTGCAGCACGCGCAACGGCTGGAAGCTGGTGCCTTCACACATCGAATTGGCAAAAGTCGACAGCCAGTTCGGCAAGGGGCCTACGATACTTGGCCGGCTGGCGGCTGCCTTGAATCGCGAGCCGGCTGAGCGTCCGGTGCTGATGGACGCATGCCCCATGCTCGGCGTGCTGTCGCTGTGCAGCGTGTTTGCTGCTGACGGCGTGATCATTCCGGTATCGACCGATTACCTGGCGATGAAAGGCGCCGTGCAGATGGAGCGCACGCTGAAAGCGCTGGAGCAGGTATTGAAGCGGCGTGTGCCGCGGCGTTACCTGATCACGCGTTATGACCCGCGGCGCCGCATGGCGGCTGATATCGAGCGTCAGCATCGCCGAGAGCCCGGCGTTCAACCAGGATGTGTTTGAACATTCGCCGGCCAGCGGCAGCGCGAGGGATAACGCCGACCTGCTTGAGGAATTGCTGGTGACTGGGTTCATTTGTCTGGCCGATCGCGAGGCTTGAGCGGCAGTGCGGACTGCACCGCCCGGCGCGCGCACCGCGATGACTGCTGAGAAGGACGCGCAGATTCTGCGCAACGTGACTGCCGGCCTGAAACTGGTGCCGGCGCGTCGCATCGGCACTTGAGGATTCCCGGCCGGACAACCGGCTAGCGCGGTTCTTCCTGCTTGCTGATCAGGGAAATCATGCCCTCGAGATCGACACCGTCGCCGCGGCTGTCGAGGGTGAGAGTGCTGCAATCGAGGATTTCGCAGTGTTGGTAAATCTGGCGAATCCGGGTTTCGGCCCCATCCCGGTCGTGCGTCTGCACCATCAGATTTTCCAACATCATGCCGCCGCGCGTCCTGATGCGGAATCCAAACTTGCTCATGCCGGCCATGTGCGTGCTTCTGTGAATTGGCGTTCAGAACAGAATATTCAGGATTCGTCGGATTTCAGTTCTTTGCGGTAACGCTTGAAATTTTGCACATAGTGATCGGAAATGCGGTTGATGCCTTTGATCTGTTCCGGGGACAACTGGCGCACCACCTTGCCTGGCGCGCCTAAAACCAGCGAACCATCGGGAATTTCCTTGCCTTCGCCGATGAAGGCACCGGCGCCGATCAGGCAGTTCCTGCCGATTTTTGCACCGTTGAGGATCACCGCTTTGATGCCGACCAGGCTGCCTTCACCGATGGTGCAGCCGTGCAGCATGGCCATGTGGCCGACGCTGACGTTTTTTTCGAGGGTCAGCGGAAAGCCGGCATCGGCATGCAGCACCGAGCCGTCCTGTACCTGGGAGTTCTCGCCGATGGTCAGCGTTTCGCTGTCGCCGCGCACCACGCAGTTCCACCAGATGCTGGCGTTGTTTTCCAGCACCACACTGCCGATGACCGTTGCATTGGGGGCGATCCAGTAATCACCTTTGCAGATGACCTTGCGTTCGCCGAGGGAAAATTTCATGCGGGATGTCCTTGGTCGCCAGTACCAGTTGTTTTATCGGGCAGGACGCTTGGAGAGCACAGGAGCGGTGACGCCCTCCATGCCGGCCAGCCCCAGAGCAAGCAGGAACACGTTCTGCGCGCCGACATGGTTGTTGACCGGGGAATACCACTCGCCTGGCGAGTGACTACCGCCACCGGCGCTGCTGGAGCTCAGGGTGATCGCGGGTATTCCCAGCGACATCGGCAGATTGGAGTCCGTGCTTGAGGCGGTTATCGAGCGTACTTGGGCGCCGACGTGCGGCATTGCAGCCCGCGCAGCCTGGATGATGGGCGAATCGATCGGTGTGACGCCGGCGGGACGGTCACCGACCTGCTTGATCTCGACGCTGATTTTGTCAGACTTCCAGCGTGCGTTTTCTTCGTTCACGGCGTCTTGCAGGGCAGCAAGGACTTTTTTCTCGAATTCAATCAGCGCGGCGTTGCCGTTGGAACGTATGTCAATACCGATCGTCGATGTGGCTGCTATCGCGTTTACCGAAGTGCCGCCGTTCACCGTGCCTACGGTAAAAGTCGTTTTCGGATCTGCCGGCGGCACCAGGTCCCCGATCTTGGCTACGGCGCGGCCCATGGCGTGGATGGCGCTGGGCAGGCCGAATGCCGAGAAGCTGTGGCCGCCGGGCCCCTTGAAGGTGGCCAGGTAGCGGTGGCTGCCAGTGGCGTGGTTGACGATGCGACCCAGACCGACGCCGTCGAGGGAAATGAAGCCGTCGATGTCCTTGATGTCGCCGACAGTTTTGATATTGCTTTTGTTCAGGGTCTCCAGGACCGTAAGCAAATTGGTCAGTCCGAGGGCATCATCATAAATGCCGGGGGCGTAGTAACGGCCGTCTTTCTCACGCACCTTGACGTCGGTGCCTTCCGGGAAAACCGTGTCGAGGTGCGCAGACACCACCAGCCGCGGGCCTTTGCCGGTGCCGGCGCGCACACCGATGACATTGCCTTCCTTGTCGATGTAGGCACCGGGCAGTCCCGTTTCGCGCATTTTCTTGAGGTAGTATTCGGCGCGCAACTGTTCCTTGAACGGCGGCGCCGGTATCTCGTTGATGCGCACCTGCTCTTCGAACATCCGCGCGCCGGCACCCTTGAGTGCGGCGAGTGCCGCGGCAACCTCGCTGTGTGCGGCTAGTTTCGCATAGCTTTCCTCGATCGCCGGCGGAATCGGCGGCAATTCCGTTTGCGCGACAGCCGCGGATGTGGTTGCCAGCATTACGGCAGTCAGCAGGACGCGCGATACAGAAAACATGTGATTCTCCCTGGTGGCCTGCGGTCAGCGCGGGTCAGAACCCGACAGCCTGGCCGTCGGTGCGGCGTTCGGAGGCGGCGAAATAACCGTCCTCCATTTTGTAGATCAGCTGGGCGCGGCCGAAGTCAGTGGACCAGCGGTCAGCCTGCGGCATGTCATGCCCGCGTGCGCACAACTCGGCGATGGTTTCGGCGGATACGCCATGTTCGATGCCGACCTTGAGGCCGGTATCGATGCGCCAGCGCGGCGCGTCGGCGGCCGCCTGCGGGTTCTGTGCATAGTCAACCAGACGCGACACCACCTGCATGTGGCCCTGAGCCTGCATCGAACCGCCCATGACGCCGAAGCTCATCAGCGGTTTGCCGTTTTTGCTGAGAAAGCCCGGGATGATGGTCTGGAACGGACGTTTGCGCGGGGCGACGACATTGGCATGTCCCGGTTTCAGGTTGAAGCCGTAGCCGCGGTTCTGCAGGCTGATGCCGGTGCCGGGCACCACGACGCCGGAGCCGAAGCCGGCGTAGTTGGACTGGATGTACGACACCATCATGCCCGACTCATCGGCTGCCGTCAGGTAGACCGTGCCGCCTGTGGCCGGATGGCCGAACGCCGGGTCCTGCGCCTTTTTCATATTGATCAGCTGCGCACGTTTTTTCAGGTACGCCTTGTCGAGCATTTCGGCGGGCGTGATGCGCATGGTTGCCGAATCGGAAACATATTCATTGATATCGGCGAAGGCGAGTTTCATCGCTTCGATCTGCAGGTGCATGCTGTCCGGGGAATCCACCGGCAGCTTGGCGACATCGAAGTTCTCGAGAATGCCCAGCGCGATCAGCGCCGCGATGCCCTGGCCGTTGGGCGGAATTTCATGCAGCGTGTAGCCGCGGTAATCGATGCCGATCGGTTCCACCCAGTCGTTTTTGTGATTGGCCAGATCGTCCATCGTCATCGCGCCGCCATGCTGTTTGGCCCAGGCAACGATTTTTTCAGCGAGGTCGCCCGTGTAAAACGCTTCACCTTTGGTCTCGGCGATCCGCGTCAGGGTTTTGGCTTGAGCCGGGAAGGAGAATTTTTCACCCGGCGCCGGCGCGCGCCCGCGCGGCATGAAAGCTTCGGCGTATCCCGGCTGGTTTTTCAGTTCCGGCGCCTGCTTGGCCCACAAGCGGGCGATGGTCGGCGACACCATATAACCGTCGGTGGCGTATTTGATCGCGGGTTCGAACAGGTCGGCGAAGGGCAGCTTGCCGAACTTGGCAGACATTTCCGCCCAGGCAGAGACACAACCCGGCACGGTGACGGAATCCCAGCCGCGTTGCGGCATCGCCTGCGCGCCCTTGAAATAATCCGTGGTCCACGCCGCGGGCGAGCGTCCCGAAGCATTCAGTCCATGCAGCTTTTTGCCGTCCCACAAAATGCAGAACGCGTCGCTGCCGATGCCGTTGCTGGTCGGTTCCAGCACGGTCAGTGAAATCGCCGTCGCGAGGATGGCGTCAACGGCGTTGCCGCCTTTGAGCAGCATGCGCAGGCCGGCTTGTGCCGCCAGCGGTTGCGAAGTGGCAACGACGTTGCGCGCCAGTACCGGCATGCGCTGCGAGGTGTAGGGAAACTGGAAGTCGAGGGGAGTCATGGTGGTTTCGGAAAATGAGCGGAAAATAAGCTGAAAAAACGAAAAAAAATACGGGCGATGCGGTCCCGTATTTTAACGCAGGTGATGCATAAGCACGTAAGTGTCGGGGCCGTGTTACTGCGCTTCAATCCCGGCGGCGCGCGCGACCTTGATCCATTTCTGGATTTCGGCGCGGTTGAACTTGTCGTGTGCCTCGGGCGAATTGCCATTGGGTTCGGCGCCCTGGTCGAGCAGTGTCTTGTTGACCTTGGGGTCTTTAAGCGACTGAACCAGCGCGGCATGGACGCGATCAACGACGGCTTTGGGCAGGTTGGCCGGCCCGAACATCGCAAACCCGCTGGAGACGACAAAATCCTTCATGCCCTGTTCGATCATGGTCGGGACGGTCGGTGCGGCGGGGGAGCGTTTCTCGCCGGTTTGCGCAATCATGCGCATTCTGCCGGAGGCAACATAGGGTACGGCGGCAGGCATGCTGGGAAACTGCATTTGAATATGACCGCCGACGAGGTCGGTCATCGACGGGCCACTGCCTTTGTAATGCACGCCGGTGAGTTTAATTTTTGCCGTCGACACCAGCAGTTCTGCGGACAGGTGGCCCACAGTGCCGATGCCGGCGGTTGAGTAGAAAATGTCGTTGGGGCGGGCTTTGGCCAGTGCTATGAATTCCTTGACGTTTTTCGAGGGCAGCGAGGGGTGGATTACAAACGCGGTGGGCACGTCGGCCACGACGCTGATGGGCGTGAAATCCTTGACCGAGTCGTAGGGCAGTTTTTTGATCATCGCCGGATTGATGGTGTGCGCGGCGGAGGCCAGCAGGAGCGTGTAACCGTCGGGCGGGGCGCGCATGACGATTTCGGTGCCGATGACGCTGCCGGCGCCGCCACGGTTGTCGATGATGATCTGCTGACCAATGATTTCCGCCATTTTCGGCACGAACACGCGGCCGATGATGTCAGTGTTGCCGCCGGGGGCGAACGGAATCACCATCCGGATGGTCCTGACAGGGTAGTTTTGCGCGTGCGCGGGAATGGTCAAGGCCAGGGCGCCGGCTACTGCGGCAACCCCCAAACGGGTCAGGTTCATCAGTGTTCTCCTCGGGGTGGCCTGCATCCGGAAACGAATTTTCCGTCACAGTTGTTTTGTACAGTGGCAGAGTCTATCAAGCTTGCCCTGATTGTGCAGTGCCGCCAATCCAGTTTGTGGTGCTGATGAGGGCGGCAAGTTGGGCGCAGGGTAGAATCCCGGTCATTCCTACATTGCTATTTCGCATCCCGGAAGGAGACCGAATGACAAGCAAACGCATGACCATCATGGGCACTCGGCATGTGGTCGCCGCAGGCCATTATCTTGCTGCCCACGCGGCGTTTAAAATTCTCGAAGCCGGCGGCAATGCCATCGACGCCGGTGTCGCCGCCGGTCTGGCAATCGGCGTGCTGCAGACCGAGAAAGTAAACATCGGCGGTGTTGCGCCGCAGATCATTTATACCGCCAAAGACCGCAAAGTGTATTCCATCGACGGGCTCGGCGTGTGGCCACGAGCAGTGACCCCGGATTATTTCCTGAAAAAACACGGCGGCAAGATTCCGCCTGGCGTGGAACGTTGTGTGGTGCCGGCGGCACCGGATGCCTGGATTACCGCGCTGTCGCGTTTCGGCACCATGAGTTTCGGCGAGGTGGCGACGGCGGCGATTCGTTTTGCCAACCAGGGTTTCCCGATGTACCCGCTGATGGCGGAGTTCATCGCTGACAACACCGACAACTATTCACGCTGGCCGTCGAGCAAAAAAGTATTCATGCCGGGCGGCAAACCGCCGGTGCCGGGCAAGATGTTCGTGCAGGCTGACCTCGGCCGCACGCTGCAGTACATGGTGGATCAGGAGCGCCGCGCCAGTCGCAAAGGTCGCAAGGCCGGCCTGCAGGCGGCACGCGATGCGTTTTACAAGGGCGACATTGCGCGTGACGTGACGAAATGGATTACGCAGCAGGGCGGCCTGATGCGTTACGAGGATTTTGCCGACTTCAAGGTCAATTTTGAACCCACGGTGAAATCGAAGTTCGGCAATATCGAGGTGCACGCCTGCGGGCCTTGGTCGCAGGGCCCTGCGTTGCCAATGGCGCTGAATATACTCAAGGGTTACGACCTGAAGGCGCTGGGACACAACACGCCGCGATATATCCACGTCGTCACCGAAGCGCTGAAACTGGCATTCGCCGATCGCCATCATCACTTTGGCGATCCCAAGTTCGTCAAAGTTCCGCTGGCCGGATTGCTGTCGGAAAAATATGCGGCGTGGCGGCGAACGTTGATTCGCGACACCCAGGCCTGGCCGGGAATGCCGCCGGCAGGAAACCCGAAATCGCTGACCGCGCTGCAGAATATTTGCATGCCGGAACCGCAATCCGAGGAATCACCGGGTCCCGGAGACACCTCTTACCTGTGCGTGATCGACCGCCATGGCAATGCGTTTTCCGCGACGCCTTCGGATGGTTCGGACAAGACGCCGATCATTCCCGGGGTCGGCATCGTTTGTTCGGGCCGCGGCACGCAGTCGTGGTCGGACACGGCACATCCGTCATCGGTGGCACCGGGCAAACGCCCGCGGCTGACGCCGAATCCGGCGCTGGCGCTGAAAAACGGCCGCGCCTACATGCCCTTCGGCACACCGGGTGGCGACGTGCAGATCCAGGCCATGATTCAGGTGTTTCTCAACGTCAATGTATTCGGCATGGGCGTGCAGGATGCGGTCGAAGCACCGCGTTTTGCCAATTACAGTTACCCGGGTTCGTTTGAACCGCATGCCTATTTTCCTGGACGCCTGTACCTGGAATCACGGATTGAAAAGAAGACCGGTGAAGCACTGGCGGCGATGGGTCATAAAATCTACTGGTGGGATGACATGACCTGGCTCGCGGGTTCGGTGTGCACCATCGTCAACGATCATGCCCACGGCGTGTTGCATGGCGGCGCAGATCCGCGCCGTCCGGCCTATGTACTCGGATGGTAATGAGGGGCCGGGAACGAGGCGCTGGTAACGAGGGCGGTGGCATGATTGCTGCTATGGTTTTTGGCAGTAATCAGCCCCGTCATTCCACGCTGGACGATCACAAGGAATCCGCATGAATATCCGTTACGCAGTCTTTGCCGTGCTCGCAACCGCAGGCTCTCCGCTGGCGTTTGCCGCCAGTGCCAATACTTATCCTGACCGCCCGGTGCGCCTGGTGGTGGGCTTCCCGCCGGGTGGTGCAGCGGACATTCTCGGGCGCGCCGCGGCCCAGCAATTAAGTGACCGTCTGGGGCAGCAGGTGGTGGTGGACAATCGCGGCGGCGCTGGCGGATTGATCGCCACGGAAATCGCAGCGCGGGCCAATGCTGATGGGTACACGTTGCTGTTTTCATCGATCCCGCATGTCATCAATCCGCATCTCTATAAGAAGGTGTCATACGACGCGATCAAGGATTTTACCCCGGTGGTTCAGTTCGTCGCCGTGCCGCTGATGATGGCGAGTGGCAACAGCTTTCCCGCCAAAACCGTCGCCGAACTGATCGCGTATTCGAAGGCGAACCCGGGCAAGGTCAACTACGGTTCGGGCGGTAGCGGCTCGTCGAGCCATCTCGCGATGGAGCTGTTCAAGTCGATGACCGGCACACGTATGGAGCATATTCCTTACAAGGGCGTGGGTCCGTTGGTGACCGACATGCTGGGCGGCCAGATCGCGCTGACGATTTCGAGCGCGGTGCCCCTGTCGCCGCAGGTGAAGTCTGGCAAGTTGCGCGGTCTGGCGGTGACCGGGCCGAAACGTTCCGCGGCTTTTCCGGAATTGCCGGCTATTGCCGAAACGGTTCCCGGTTATGAGGTTGTCAACTGGTTCGGTATTTTTGCGCCGGCAGGGACGCCCGCCGACATCGTCAAGCGCGTCAATGCAGAACTGAATACCGCCTTGGCTTCAGCGGATCTGGTCAAACGTTTGAATGCGCAGGGTGCGGATGCCGTCGGTGGCAGTGCTGAAGGATTTGCCCGCGTGGTCAAGGCTGATTACTCGAAGTGGGCCAAGGTGGTGAAAGAGTCTGGTGCGCAAGTCGATTGATGGTTTGCCGTTCGTCTGCAGTCCAGCAATTACTACAAAAGCGGCATAGAGGAAAAATGTTTAAAAACAAATACTTATGTATTTTCGTTGGCGCACTGGCGATGCTGGGCACAGCGGGCATAGCGGGCACAGCACTTGCGCAGGATGCCGCCAATTACCCCTCGCGCACCATCCGCTACATCGTCGGGTATACGCCGGGCGGCACGGCAGACATGCTTGCGCGTGCGGTCGGACAGAAACTGACGGCGGTTTGGGGACATCAGGTGATCGTTGACAACCGTCCCGGCGCCGGCACCAACATCGGCACCGAACTGGGCGCGAAAGCACCGCCCGATGGTTACACGCTGTTCATGCCGACGGTGGCCAATGCGATCAATCCGACGCTGTATCCGAAACTCAATTACGACATGCTGAAAGACTTTGCCTACATCACTAATTTTGCCAAGGTTCCGGGCATAGTCGTCGTGCATCCGTCACTGCCGGCGAAAAATGCCAAAGACCTGATCGCCATTGCCAAAGCCAATCCGAATTCCTTGCGCCACGGTTCCACTGGCATCGGCAGTCCGCATCATCTCGCTGGTGAGATTTTCAAAACCATGGCCGGCGTGAAAATGGTGCATGTGCCATACAAAGGTGCGACACCGGCCATTGCCGATAGTATTGCCGGTCATATCGAAGTGTATTTCGGCGCGATGGTGTCGACGATTCCGCATGCGCGCAGCGGCCGCCTGCGTGCACTGGGTGTCACCAGCCTGAAGCGTGTGGCTGCCGCGAAGGATGTGCCGACGCTGGATGAGCAGGGACTGAAAGGATTTGAAACCGGATCGTGGTTCGGCATGGCAGTTCCGACCGGGACTCCGGCAGCCATCATTGCCAAGCTGCACGCTGAATCGACCAAGGCACTGCTGGCGCCGGATCTGCGCGACCGGATGATGGCCGAGGGCGCCGAGTTCGTCGGCGACACGCCAGAGCAATACACCGCGTACATCAAAACCGAGCTGGTGAAATGGGGCCAGGCCGTCAAGGCCTCCGGAGCAAAAGTCGAATGAACGTAAGCGAGACTTTGCCGGAGCCACGTGTTGTCGCGGCATCGGTTAATCCGCTGCTCCTTGCAGCGGCGCAGGATGCCGGCGAACGCCTGACTGCAGATATAGTTGCTGCCTTGGAGGCGGGTGATGATGCAGCGATCCGCGCTGCATTGCAGGGCGGCCCGCCCCCTGCCGTGCGCCGCCTGTGGCAGGCATTGACTGCAGCGATTGATGGCGGCGGTGATGGCATCAGCCTGCAGCTGTTTGCTATTCCGCTGGTCATCGTCGCCGGCGCGCGTACGCAGCTGACATTGCCGGGCGCTTTGTCTGAAATCGACAAGATCACTGCGCTGCTGGAACAGCATGGCGCCGTCGGCGCGACGCGCAATTTCGGTCTGGGTAATGCGTTGTGCAGCGCCGCGGCACTGGAGGTCTTGTCACCCTGCGCGTTGCGGCGCGCCGTTCGTGATCCCGCAGAACGCGCCGTTGTTGAAACGCTGATCCCGGAGCCGGTAGCCGTGGGCCCCGGTCGTGAACAGGTACACCTGCGTTTCCTGATCGGTGCCGGCGTGACGCCGCAACATCTGCCGTCGTTTCTTGAATCCGCGTCCAACATTGGTACCTGGGGCATGCCGCTGACACGTGAGCTGGCGCGTCAGATGGCGCAAGCAGGGCTGGAAGTGCTGCCAATGCCGCGGCCGCCGCAACCGTTGCTGAAAGCGGCTTACCTCGGTCGTTGCGCGCAGCTTGAAGCTGCACTTAACCTTTTCCTCAGCAATACCGTACGGCGTTTCCGGATGAGCGTCGGCGACCCCGAAGCCGTGTTGTCTGCGCATGCGCTGGCGGGGGGCGCCGGCGAGCTGCGCCTGAGCCTCAGTTCGCCGTTTGATGAATCGATGCTCGAAGGATTCTGCTGGCCGCTGCATCCGCTGGATGAAGTGCATGATGTGCAGCGGATTTTTGCGCAGGCCTTGAACGATTTCCGGATTTCCAGTGTGGAGTGGCGGAGTGAAGTGTTGCCCGACGTGCTGGAGCGTGGCCTGCGTTTTGTGCCGGCACAACGCGCGGCAACAGCGGCAAGGCATTGATGGCGCCGTATGCAGCACTGACTCCTGAGACATTGCTTGATGCCGTCGAGTCCTGCGGCCTGCGCTGCGACGGACGGCTGCAGGCGCTGAACAGTTACGAAAACCGTGTCTACCAGGTGGGTCTGGAAGACGGCGTGTCAGTTGTCGCCAAGTTCTACCGCCCGCAGCGCTGGAGCAGCGCGGCGATCCAGGAGGAGCACGATTTTGCCGCGGAACTCGTCGCGCGCGAGCTGCCGGTGGTGGCGCCGCTGCTGTTCAACGGCCGCACGCTGCACGAGCATGGCGGTTTCCAGTTCGCTATTACGCCGCGCCGCGGCGGGCGCACCCCTGAACTGGATGATCCAGACACGTTGCGGTGGATGGGGCGCTTCATCGCGCGCATCCACGCGGTGGGGCAGACCAAACCTTTTGAACATCGCCCGACGCTCGACATCGAATCCTTTGCCTACGAGCCGGTGCAGTTCGTGCTTGACAGCGAATTTGTGCCGGACGACCTCTACGACACCTATGCCAGTGTCGTCGAGGACGTGGTCGAACGGGTCGAGCGGCGCTGGGAGGCCGCCTCTGCGGTGCGCCAGATCCGGCTGCACGGAGACTGCCATGCCGGCAACGTGTTGTGGACCGACGAGGGGCCGCATTTTGTCGATCTCGACGATGCGCGCATGGGGCCGTCAGTGCAGGACTTGTGGATGTGCTTGTCGGGCGACCGCAAGGCACAGCAGGCGCAGATGTTGCATCTGCTCGAGGGTTACTGCGAATTTCGCGAGTTCGATGCGGCGGAGCTGATGCTGATCGAGGCGTTGCGCACGCTGCGCATCGTGCAGTACGCGGGCTGGCTGGCGCGACGCTGGGACGATCCGGCCTTCCCGGCAAGTTTTCCCTTCTTCAACACTCAGCGCTACTGGCAGGACCATATCCTCGCGCTGCGCGAACAGGCCGCGGCCCTCGACGAGCCGCCGCTGCAATGGCTGCGCTGAATTCCCTGCTGCGCATCTTCATCATCGTCGTCGCAGCCTGGGCCATCGTGGTCACCTGGGTCTGGTTAACGCAGGATCGGCTGGTGTATTTTCCGCAGGTCGGGCGCGACAATCCGGCGACGCCGGCCGCGGCGGGACTGCGCTTCGAGGATTTACGCCTGCAGACCGAGGACGGCGAGACGCTGGCCGCCTGGTGGGTGCCGGCACCCGCAGAACAGGCGCGCGGCGCGGTGTTGCTGCTGCATGGCAACGCCGGCAGCATCGCCGACCGCATCATGTACCTGCCGCATTTCCATGCGATGGGCTACGCAGTGTTGCTGGTGGATTACCGCGGTTATGGTGCGAGTACCGGAAAACCTTCGGAGTTGGGGACCTATCTCGACGCGCAGGCCGCATGGCGGTGGTTAACCGGTGAGCGCGGCCTCAAACCCGGCACCATCGTGCTGGTAGGTGAATCACTGGGCGGGGCCGTGGCGGCAGAGCTTGCCGCCCGCGTGCAGCCAAGGGCGCTGGTATTGATCTCCGCGTTCACTTCGGTTTTGGAACTCGGCAGCGAAATTTATCCCTGGCTGCCGGTGCGTTTGATCAGCCGTTACCACTATGACACGCTGGCGCATCTGCGCAATTTTCGCGGCCCGGTGCTGATCGCTCACAGCCGTGATGATGAAATCGTGCCGTTTGCGCATGGCGAACGCCTGTATGCGGGGGCGTCAGGGCACAAGTACCTGCTGGAAATGCGCGGCGGCCATAACGACAGTTTCCTGTTTTCGCAGCCGCCGTGGGTGCGGACGGTGACCGATTTTCTGGCGCTTCATGCGGCCTCTGCGGAAAACAAATAAATTTCAGGATTGATCGGGAAAATGAAATGAGATCTGAAAATCGGCATTGCCCTGGGCTCCGGTTCTGCGCGCGGCTGGTCGCATATCGGGGTGCTGCGTGCGCTGGAGAAGGCCGGCATCAAGCCGCAGATCGTCTGCGGCTCATCCATCGGCGCGCTGGTTGGCGCGGTTTACGTGGATGGCGATCTGGATGCGCTGGAGGAATGGGTGCTCGATCTGACCTGGCGCAAGGTGCTTGGTTTTTTTGATATCAGTTTCAGCGGCGGTTTTCTGAAAGGCGCAAAACTGATTCCCTTCATGCGCAACAACCTGCTGGACAAGCGGGTGGAAGACCTGGCGCTGCCTTTCGGCGCCGTGGCGACAGATCTGCGCAGCGGCGGGGAGATCTGGCTGCGCGAGGGCATTGCCACCGACGTGGTGCGAGCGTCGATTGCAACGCCGGGGCTGTTCACGCCCTGCGAGCTCGACGGTCGTTTGCTGGTGGATGGTGCGCTGGTGAATCCGGTGGCGGTATCCCTGTGCCGGGCGATGGGGGCAGATTTCGTCATCGGCGTCGATCTTGGTTCAGGCATTGCCGGACGCCATGTGCGCGGCCGGCCCCGCGACCGCCAGCCGAACATGATCGAGGTGGTCGCAGAGAGCATCAGCATCATGCAGGTGCGCATTACCCGCAGCCGGCTTGCCGGTGAACCGGCTGATGTGCTGATCGCGCCCCGTCTGGGAAACATGGGGGCGCTTGATTACCACCGCGCCGCAGAGTCGATCAAGGAGGGGGGCGCAGCCGCTGAATTGATGTTGCCGTTGATCCAGCAGTTGCTGGACGAATGAGTCAAAAGTCGAGTAAAAAGTCCGTGCAGCCGCTCAGGGCAGGCCGAGCGCGTCCTTGGCATTGCGCAGCAGGGTTTCCGGCTTGACGGGTTTGTTGAGGTAACCCGATGCGCCGTAGGCCAGCGCGGCAACGATGTCGTCGCGTTCGGCGCGGGCAGTGACGACGATGATCGGCGTCGATTTGAATTCCGGATGTTCGTGCAGTTTGCCGAGCACATCCAGACCGACGGCATCGCGCATTTCCACATCGATGATGATCAGGTCGGGCAGCGGCTGTTTGCCCAGTGCGGTGGCGATTTCGCTGCGGTTGGCTGCGCCGCGGATGTCAAATCCCCCCTGCATCAGTCCGCGCGCAGCGGTCAGTGCCTCCGCCTCGTGACTGTCGATGACCAGAATGACGTGTTTGCCGCCGCCACGCGACGGTATCGGTTTGCCCGGGCGGTTGAGAATGCTGATCTGGTAACCGGCTTTCAGTTTGCGTGCGCCGGAAATCGTGCCCTCGGCCTGCCGTCGCTGCTGCAGCGTCGGCTCTTTCGGACGTTCGCTGAGGAAACTCTCGAGGTCGTCAATGGCGGATTTGGATTGCGGGGCCGTTGCCGGCACGATTTCGATATAACCCTCGTTGGTCAGCGCCTCAAGTGCTGCAGTGATGTCGCCGGCACGGGGAAATTTTTCCCGCAGATTTTCGGCAGTGGCCCGTTCACCGACCGCGGCCAGCAATCCTTTGATTCCGGGTTTCAGTGTGCCGGGGCGCGCCGCGGCTTCAGCAAGGCCTTTGGCGGTGCTGCGATAAGTGTTTTTGTCAGTCATGATGATGCATTATCCCAGCATTTCGGCAACGTGATCGGCAATGACAAGTGATGATGTCAGACCCGGTGATTCGATGCCAAACAGGTTCGAGAGTTCCAGGATGGGAGGGTTCGGAAAGCTTGTAAGTTTACTTGAAAAGACCACTGCGTCGTACACTAGGCCGATGGATCGATGGAATACGGATTTTGTGGAGCAGTCAACGCTGCTGGCAGTGCTGCGCACTGCGGCGCGACAGGTAACGGGCGATGATTGGCCGACGTTGTCTCGGTTGCAGCAGATAATTGCGTGCGCCGGCATCTGCACCGCATCCGGATTACCGCTACAACTGGTGTCGCCGGCTGCCAGCGCCGAGGCATCGTATGAGCAACGACTTTACGCGCGGGGTGAACTGGAATTCCGGGAACGTAACTGGCACGACCTGTTCAATATACTGGTGTGGCTGACGTTTCCGCAGGCGAAGGCCGCGCTCAACGCGCGGCACCATACGGCGCTACCCGCGGCTAAAGCAGGAGGCCGCGGGACGGTGCGCGACGTGCTGACACTGTTTGATGAAAGCGGCATCATCGTAGTGTCTGCGGAGGCAGAACTGTTAGGCCTGATCCGCGAGTTTCGCTGGAAACTGCTGTTCTGGGAGCGTCGCGGAGCAGTGCTCACCGACATGGATTTCCTGCCGTTCGGGCACGCACTGTGCGAAAAAGCGCTCGATCCCTACAAGGGCATCACCGGACGCGGACTGCTGCTTGAGGTGGCCCGGGATTTTTTTTTGCTGCCGCAAGCGGAACGCTTGGCGCAAATCGACCGTCGACTGGCACTGCTGATTGCCGACCCGCAGGCATTGCGGCATACACATGATCTTTCCCCGCTGCCTGTGCTCGGTGTGCCCGGCTGGTGCGCCGACAATGAACAACCGGCTTATTACGATGATCGTGACCACTTCCGGCCGGGCAGGGTGGGTCGTTTGTCATCACCTGTCGCCGGTAGCGATATCACCGAATAAAAAATCCGGCGATTGCACTGCCGCAACGGGTCAGCTGGTCACGGGTCGTCATCGACGGTATGACGGCGGGTGCCATTGCGCACGGCTTGAGGGTTTCGCAGGTCACGCTGACCAACGATGGCCCGGCGGCTGAGGTAGAATCGCGACGCTGAGCGTGGCATCTCGGGTGCCTTAAAAATACCAATAAAAACAAATACTTAAAATGTCTCTCTGTGGGCGTGTCGCTTCTTGAACTTGCGCGGTTCGCCCCTATCTAATGTTCCGTGTTCAACCATCGGGGGTTTGAAAACCTATGAAACGCGTCTTTCTGCTGATTGTCACCAACTTCGCAATACTCGCGGTGCTCAGTGTGTCCATGCAGTTGCTGGGCATTGACAGTGCGCTTGAAAACGAGACCGGGCTTAATCTGCAGGGCCTGCTGGTGTTCGCAGCGATCTTTGGCTTCGGCGGCGCATTCATTTCATTGCTGATCTCGAAGTGGATGGCAAAAAGGGCGACGGGCGCCCGGGTGATCGAAGTGCCGGCAAATACCACCGAGCGCTGGCTGGTGGATACCGTCAAGCGCCAAGCTGAGCGCGCCGGCATCGGCATGCCGGAAGTGGCGATTTATGACGCCCCGGACATCAATGCCTTCGCCACCGGCTGGAACCGCAACGATGCGCTGGTCGCGGTCAGCACCGGCCTGCTCAACAACATGTCGCAGGACGAGGCGGAGGCCGTGCTGGGTCATGAAATCAGCCACGTCGCCAACGGTGACATGGTGACGCTGACGCTGGTGCAGGGCGTGGTGAATACATTCGTGATTTTCTTCTCGCGCGTGGTCGGATTTTTCGTGGACCGTGTGTTGCTGAAAAACGAGCGGGGTCAGGGGATAGGATTTTTTGTCGCCACCTTCGTTGCGCAAATGGTGCTCGGCGTGCTGGCGAGCATGGTGGTGGCCTGGGTCAGCCGCCAGCGCGAATACCGTGCCGATGCCGGCGGCGCCGAACTGGCCGGGCGACAAAAAATGATTGCTGCGCTGGAGCGCCTGAAAATGAACCACGAGCAATCGGCGCTGCCTGCGCAGATGTCGGCCTTCGGCATCTCTGGCGGCGGTGGAATGATGGCGTTGTTCATGTCACATCCGCCACTGGATGTGCGGATTGCCGCCTTGCGTGCCGCACAATCAGGGGCGCAATAAGGGGCAGGACATCAGCGGCAGCATATAGGACAAGCGCGGCAGGACATGCGCTTCATCCGGTAATGAAAAAGCCCGCGCTGTGCAGCGCGGGCTTTTTTGCGTCCTGCGGTCGCGGTCAGGGCCGCAACATCGGATCGCGCACGGCACCGGTTACCGACAGGTTGCCACGGGCGACCAGCAGGCCTTTGCTGCCGAGTTCCGCACTGATGCGCCCGGACAATGCGCCGCCGTCACCGATTGCAATGGCACCGCTGGCATTCAACGGTCCGGAAGCCAGTTGCAACTGCTTGTAGTTGTAGCGGCCGCCGCTGATGCTGAGTGCGCCGCTCAGCGTATCAAAACGGGTTTTGCCGCCGCGGGTGCCACTCGCCGTCGGGGCCTGGATGGCGCGCACCACGTCGATATTTATCAGTTCGCCGGTGCTGATGGTAAACGACGCTTCTGCGACGCTGGCATCAAACAGTGTTTTCAGGTTTTTTCCCTGCAAGGCGTAACTGCCGTTTGCGGTCAGTGCGCCATTCGCCGAAAAATCGCGGGTAAAGGCGGGCATCAATTCCTGCAACCGGCTGTTTTCAAGATTGAATTCGCCTTCCACAATAATGGCTCCGGCCCATGTCGCTTTCAGTGCGCCCTTGACGCGTCCGCCACCGATGCGGCCTTCGAACGCGCTCACCGTCATTTGCTGCTGATCCACCTGCGCTGTGACCGAAAGATCGCTGAAATTCAGTGCCGGTCCCACCGGCGGCTGCCATTCCCCCGCCGAAATGGCCAGGGCGAGTCCGTTGTCCTTCGGTGTGGCATTGACGGTCATTTTGCCGTCGCTCAGGCGCATTTTCTGCAAGGCGCCGCTGCGGCTGAAGTTGATCAAGGCTTCGAATTGCGGCACGTCGATGGGAAGGCCGTTGACCTTGACCGCAGTCAGCCGCAACTGGCTGATCTGCAGCGCGGCACCGTCCGCGGCTTTGGCCATCGACGGCAGCAAATCGATGCCTGAGGATTCGATGGTGATCGCGTTGGCGCTGATGGTATCGAACTCGCGTATACCGAGCAGCAGGCTCCAGGGCATCATCGGGATGCTGACCGTATCAGCCTTGATCTGCTGCGCGCCGCCCACGCTGACTTGTTCGAGGCGGAGCATCTGCTCCGGATAAACCGTGTAGCGCATGTTGGCGATGCGTATAGGCTGTTTGAAGCGTTGTGACGCCATCTCTTGAACCGCCGGCAGATGGCTGCCCAGTGGTATCAGTTGCAGGGAGGCCAGGCCGCCGGCGACCAGAACCAGCAGGCCGATGCCGGCCATCGCCACCTTGCTGCTGCGCGGTTTTTTGTCGGCGCGGAAGGACGACGCGGCGTCGCGTGCTTCGGACTCCATGTGCAATTTGCGGTCGGCGGCCGCGGCATTGGCGCGTTCCTGCGCCTCGGCACGGTAGCGCGCATCGGCCTCTACTTCGGCGCGGGCGCGGGCGCGTAATTCTTCGTCCACCCGCGACTTGACGTTTTTTTCCGCGCTATCGCGCAATTCCTGTTCGCGCACCACGCGGGCCACGGTTTCGGTTTTGGCGCGTTCCTCCGCCTGGGCGCGTGCTGTGCGCTCGACCTCCATCTGCGCCTTGGCCTTGGCAACGGCGGCTTCGGCCATCTGGGCGCGATATTCGGCATCTTCACGGGCTTTTTTGCTTTCCGCACTTTCGCCGGAACCCGCAGTGCGCGCCAGACGTTCGGCATTTTCCCGCGCTTTATGCGCGATTTCGAGCTGGTGATCGGCTTCTTCCCGCGCCTTGCGCTCGGCCACGATACGCGCGGCGATTTCAGCCTGCGATTTTTTCTCAGCTTCCTCGCGTTTGCGGCGCTCAGCG
>JAYUYQ010000167.1:0-5147 GCA_043752435.1 Betaproteobacteria bacterium | reverse complement strand
CGGCGGACGATATCGGTTTGTTCGGTATCGGCACCGTGTCCGCGTTTTTTTCGGCGTTCATCTGCATCCGCTGGCTGATGCGCTATGTGGCCACGCATAATTTCCGCGTGTTTGCCTGGTACCGCATCGGTTTCGGTTTGTTTATTCTTGCCAGCGCTTATACCGGCATCATTCACTGGTGACTGGTGACTGGTGACTGGTGATTGGTGATTGGTGACTGGTGACTGGTGACTGGTGATTGGTGATTGGTAACTGGTAATTGGTGATTGGTGATTGGTGATTGGTAGTGGGTGATGGGCGGTTTCAGCCCTGGGTCCATGGTAGTTCTGCTGCGCGCCAGCCGCCCACCGTGTTGCGATGTCCTTGCGCGTCGCGGTCGCCTTCAAAACCTTCCAGCACGTTGTAGCTCTCGGCGTAACCGGCCTGCAGCGCCAGCATCGCGGCGTTGTGTGAGCGGCCGCCGCTGCGACAGATGAACAGCACCGGCGCTTCGGCGCCGACTTTTTGCTGCAGTTCCTGCACGAACGCCGGGTTGGGGCGGTTGCCGGGATAGCTCAGCATTTCGATTTCGACCGCGCCGGGGATGCGCCCGACCCAGTCCCATTCGGCGCGGCTGCGTACATCGACCAACTGGGCGCCGGGCAGGGATTTCCACAGTTGCCAGGCTTCCTGCGGCAATAACGCGCCGCTGTACGGCAGACCCATTTGTCGGGCGCGATCGCGCGCGGTTTGGAGTATGGAATCGGTGTCGCTCATGATCTTGCCCATCAAGGTTGCGGAGTCGCGCATTCTAGCGGGTGCAACCCGCCAATGTACGCACTATAATAGTGCGGCACGGATTGGTGCGCACGATAATGGTGCGACCCTTGGCGACTGTTGGATAAAATTCGATTTATATTCAAAAACATAACGATGCACCGCCTTGGTACATATCCTGCTGAATAGGGTCGCCGGAACCAATTCGACCCCAATCCCTTTAATCATTAGCAACGTTAGGAGAGTTAGATGGGAAGCGCTACCGATGTCATGAAGATGCTCAAGGACAACGAAGTCAAATTCGTTGACCTGCGATTTACCGACACCCGCGGCAAGGAACAACATGTGTCCGTGCCGACCAAGATGTTCGGCGAAGATAAATTCACCGACGGCCACGCGTTTGACGGCTCATCGATCGCCGGCTGGAAGGGCATCGAAGCCTCGGACATGCTGCTGATGCCGGATCCGGGCAGCGCGCGCATGGATCCATTCATGGATGAAGCGACGCTGAACCTGACCTGTGACGTGGTCGAACCGTCGGATGGCAAGGGTTACGACCGCGATCCGCGCTCGATCGCCAAACGCGGCGAGGCGTACCTCAAATCGTCCGGCATCGGCGATACCGCTTATTTCGGACCGGAACCCGAGTTCTTCATTTTTGATTCGGTGTCCTGGAGCGTCGACATGTCGGGCTCGATGGTCAAGATCAAAAGCTCGGAAGCGCCGTGGTCTTCAGGCGAAGACACGGAAGGCGGCAACATGGGCCACCGTCCGCCGGTCAAGGGCGGTTATTTCCCGGTGCCGCCGGTGGATTCGCTGCAGGACATCCGTTCGGCAATGTGCCTTGCGCTCGAAGAGCAGGGTGTGCCGGTTGAGGTGCATCACCACGAAGTGGCCACCGCCGGTCAATGCGAAATCGGTACCCTGTTCACCAGCCTGGTCAAACGTGCCGACTGGAACCAGATCCTCAAGTACACCGTGCACAATGTTGCGCATTCCTACGGCAAGACGGCAACCTTCATGCCGAAACCGATCGTTGGCGACAACGGTTCAGGCATGCACGTGCATCAGTCGTTATGGAAAGGCGGCCAGAACCTGTTCAGCGGCAACGGTTATGCCGGGCTGTCCGAACTCGCGCTGTTCTACATCGGCGGCATCATCAAGCATGCCCGTGCACTGAACGCGATCACCAATCCGGGCACCAACTCCTACAAACGGCTGGTGCCGGGTTTTGAGGCACCGATCAACCTCGCCTACTCCGCGAAAAATCGTTCGGCGTCAATCCGCATTCCGTACGTGGCCAGCCCCAAGGGTCGTCGCATTGAAGTGCGTTTCCCGGACCCGACCGCGAATCCTTACCTGGCCTTCACCGCGCTGATGATGGCCGGCCTCGATGGCATCCAGAACAAGATCCATCCTGGCGACGCCATCGACAAGAATCTCTACGACCTGCCGCCGGAAGAGGCGAAAAAAGTGCCTGCGGTGTGTTCGTCGCTCGACCAGGCGCTGGAGTACCTGGACAAGGATCGTGAGTTCCTGACGCGCGGCGGTGTGTTCTCCAACGATATGATCGATGCTTACATCGCATTGAAAATGGAAGAGGTCACGGCTTTCCGCATGACCACGCATCCGCTTGAGTTCCAGTTGTATTACAGCCTCTGATCGCATGTGGCTCGGCAAAAGGGCGGGCATGTACCCGCCCTTTTGTTTTCCGAAGCCCCGGCCAGCGGCCCGCGTGATTGCGAAATTTACTTTACTGACATAGACTTAGCCCTCCTTTGCTCATGCTGCAAGTCAACCACACGGATGCTGTTCCCGTTGGAAGAAATGCCGGCCTTCGGGCGGGATTAACCGGGGCTACCCATGCGTTTATCCACGCTTTTATTCACGCGTTTATTCACATTATCACTGTTGTTGTCAGGGTTTTCGGACCTGGCCCGGGCCGATATCTGGGAGTGCATCGACAGCAGCGGCAACAAGCGGTTTACCAACCTCAAGGCGGAAGCGGCCGGTTGCAAGCCGATGAACCTGCCGCCGGTGTCAAGCGTGCCCTCGCCCAAACCCGGCGCCAAGGGCGACGCCAAACCGCAGGCTGCGGCGGGCAACTTTCCCAAGGTCGATGCGCCGACCCAGCAGCAGCGCGACGGCGAGCGGCGGAAAATTCTGGAGCAGGAACTGGGCAACGAGCAGAAGCTGCTCGATCAGGCGAAGAAGGATCTTGCCGAGCAAGAGGCTACCCGGCTCGGCAGCGAACGCAATTTCCAGCGGGTGCTCGAGCGGCTGGAGCCGTTCAAAAAGAAGGTCTCGTTGCACGAGAACAACGTCACCAACCTGCGCAAGGAAATATCCTCGCTGCGCTAGTTTGCCTGACGGCGCGCGCTAGCCGCGCACAGGCCGTCCCCCTGGTAGAGTTTTTCCCCGCCATCGCACTGACCTGGCCACCGCATGGCCATGTTGGCTTGTTTTTTGCTCCAGCACACCATGAGCCGATGCCATGAACATCGCGGCGCTGAACGGACTTGATCTGCTCGCGACTGCGGTGGTGGTGGTCGACGACAAACAAGCCCTGCTCTACATGAACCCTGCAGCGGAAAACCTGCTCGAGGCATCAACGACCCATGTAACCGGCCTGACGCTCGAGCGGCTGTTCGGTGATAACGCCGTGCTTGGCGCGGCGATCAGTTATGCCCATGCCAACAACTGTAGTTATACCGAGCATGAGATCGAACTGGCGATCAACGGCCGGTTGCGGCTGAATCTCACCTGCACGGTCAGCCCCGCCGACCATGGCACGATGGCCAGCGGCACCTTGCTTGAATTTCGTCAGATCGACCAGCAACTGCGCGTCGAACGGGAGGCGCGGCTGCTGGAGCAAAGCCAGTCGCACCGCGACTTGATTCGCAATCTGGCGCATGAAATCAAGAATCCGCTGGGCGGCATCCGCGGCGCTGCACAACTCCTCGATCGTGAACTGGAGCGGCCGGCACTGCACGAATACACTCAGGTGATCATCAAGGAATCCGACCGCCTTCAGTCGCTGATGGACCGCCTGCTGACACCGCACCGCTTGCCGCTGCCGGGACCGGTGAACATCCATGAGGTGCTGGAGCGCGTGCGCAGCGTGATCCTGGCCGAGTTTCCCGGCATGGTGGTGCGCCGCGACTACGACACCAGCATGCCGGTCCTCACCGGCGACCGCGAGCAGTTGATACAGGTCGTACTCAACATTACGCGCAATGCGGCGCAGGCGATCAAAAGTGTCGGCAAGGATGCCGGCCGAGAGGATGGCAAAGGCAGCGCCCGCGGCGAGATTCGCCTGAAAACGCGTATTGCCCGTCAGGTCACGCTGGCGCGCCGCCGTTTCCGCCACGCAGTGCAGGTAGATATTAGCGACAACGGCCCCGGTATTCCCGAAGACATGCGTGCGCGTGTGTTCCAGCCGCTGATTTCGGGCCGCGAAGGCGGCAGCGGCCTCGGGCTGACGATCGCGCACAATTTTGTCACACAGCATCACGGTGCAATCACTTTCGAAAGTACGCCCGGCAAAACCTGTTTCACATTGCTGCTCCCGGTGCAGGATGCCCCGCGCGTGCCGCGCTCTGCGGAGCGTTAAATACCTGCATCCAGTCACTCCATTTATGATTGCGAAACCCTATGAAACCTGTCTGGATCATTGACGACGACCGCTCGATACGCTGGGTGTTCGAAAAAGCCCTGACCCGCGAGAACATCGCATTCAAGGCGTTTGCTTCGGCGCGAGAGGCGCTGATCGCGCTGGAGGATGAAACTCCTCAGGTCGTGGTCAGCGACATCCGCATGCCAGGCGAGTCTGGCCTGGAACTGCTGAAACAAGCCAAACTGCGCCATCCTTCGCTGCCGGTGATCATCATGACCGCGTATTCCGATCTGGAAAGCGCCGTGACGGCGTTCCAGGGGGGCGCTTATGAATATCTGCCCAAGCCCTTTGACGTTGATCATGCGGTCGAACTGATTCGTCGCGCGATGGACGAAAGCGTGCGCCAGGCCACCACCGGCGAAGTCAGCGAGTCGGTACCGGAAATACTCGGTCAGGCGCCCGCAATGCAGGAAGTGTTCCGCGCCATCGGTCGCCTGTCGCAATCGCATGCCACAGTAATGATTACCGGTGAGTCGGGGACCGGCAAGGAACTGGTAGCGAGCGCGCTGCATCGCCACAGTCCGCGTGCGGGCCGGCCGTTCATCGCGATCAACACCGCGGCGATCCCCAAGGAATTGCTGGAGTCCGAGCTGTTCGGGCATGAGCGCGGGGCGTTTACCGGCGCGCAGAACATGCGCCGCGGGCGTTTCGAGCAGGCCGAAGGCGGCACGCTGTTTCTCGACGAAATTGGCGACATGCCGCAGGAACTGCAGAC
>JAYUYQ010000166.1:0-5158 GCA_043752435.1 Betaproteobacteria bacterium | reverse complement strand
CGTGGTATCCCGGCGCGGTCTTGCGCTCGGTGCGCGCCAGCGCGTATTCCTCGTGGGTCTCGGGATGCAGAAACACCGGGAAGTCGCGACCGACCGGCCGGTAACCCATTTTTATCATTTCATCCGGCGTCGCGCCGACAACGACATAGTCGCGATCCTTTACCGGGAGACCGAGCATTTCGTCGCGGACTGCACCGCCGACGGTGTAGATTTTCATGATTCGTAAAGTTGATTCAAGGTCGTGCGATTCATCGTCCCGCGCTTCAACGCCCAGCGATTCAACGTCCCGCGCTTCAACGTCCAGCCAGGTTGCGGAAGCGCTGATAACGCGCGCGCGGTGTGCGCGTCGCCAGCCACATTGGGGCGACTGCTTCCAGTGCCTGCGGCTTGATGCCGAAGGGAAAGGCGCTGTCGCTGACGTTGTCGACTTCCATGGAACGCAGGTTGTCGCGTGTCATCAGTTTCACCGGCAGCCATTCCATCGCATACGCCTGGCAATAAGACAGCGCGCGGTTGAGACCGATGATCGGGCGTTGATGGCCGGTGACCCGGCCCACATAAGCTACCAGCTCTCGCAGCGTGTAGCGCTGCGGACCGCATAACTCATAACACCGGCCAAACGTCTTCATGTCGGGCAAAGCGCGCACAAATGCGGCTGCGACATCATCGACATACACTGGCTGAAATTTTGCACCCGGACTCGCCAGCGCGATGACTGGCAGGGCCCGCGCCAGACCGGCAAACAGGTTCAGGAAACTGTCGTCGGGTCCGAAAATCACCGATGGACGGAAGATTGTGAAATCGAGCCCGGATTCGCGCACGATCATTTCAGCTTGACCCTTGCTGCGCAGATAGGCGCTGGGCGCGTCCGTTGCTGCAGCCAGTGCGCTCATCTGCAACAGGCGGCGGACCTTATTGGCGCGGCAAGCGGCCACAACCTTGCGCGCCAGTGCTACATGCGCCGCTTCAAAACCGCGTTTTCCACTGGAGTCGTGCAATACGCCAACCAGGTTGATCACCGCATCACAGCCCTGGACCAGCGCTGCCAGCGCGGCGGGATCCTGCACATCGGCGACCACCACATCGACCGTGGGCAAGAGAATCAGCACTTTGGCACGCTCGCGGTCGCGCGTCGGCACGCGCACACGATAACCCTGGGCAGCCAGTTGCTGACACAGATGGCGTCCAACAAAACCCGAACCGCCGATGACACAGATATTGGTGATTTGCATCAGCCCATTCTACCCTTCACCCAATCACCCATCACCCATTACCCATCACCAATCACCAATCACCAGTCACCAGTTACCAGTTACCAATTACCAATTACCAGTCACCAGTCACCAGTCACCCAGCTAAGGTGTATCACCCAGCGATTTCTCACGGTCGCGGGCACGCGGCTCGATGACGCCGATGCGCGCCTTCAGCGATTGCATCTGCTGGCTGAAGTTGTGCGCGTAATAACTGGAATTGGCCATCACTTTTTTCACGTAATCGCGGGTCTCGTTGAAGGGAATGCTCTCGGCGTAGATCGCCGCCTCCATGCTCTGGCTGTCGCGCCAGGCGCGGGCGCGCCCCGGCCCGGCGTTGTAGGCGGCGGACGCCAGCACCGGGCTGCCGTCCAGCGTGTCGAGCACATGGCGCAGATAATAGGTGCCCAGGCTCAGGTTGGTATCGACATCATTGACCTGCGACCCCTGCCAGTCCTTGAGCCCGATTTTGCCAGCCACCCATTTTGCGGTTGCCGGCATCAACTGCATCAGCCCGCTGGCGCCGACCCGGGACTTGGCCTGCGCGATAAAGCGGCTTTCCTGGCGAATCAGGCCGTTGACCCAGGCTTCGTCCAAGTCAAGCTGGCGCGCGGCGGCTTTCAACTGATCACGGTACGGCGCCAGGTAACGCAAACCGAAATCATGCTCGAACACGGTGCGGTCGGCGGTGTTGATCGCGCGATCATAGATCGCGTTGCGGCGCGCGACTTCGGCTGCCGCCAGCAATTGCCGGTCGCTCAATTCACGGATCGCCCACAGCCATTCACGCACCCCCTCCAGCCGCAAATCGAGCCGGAACAGTTCCAGCGCGCGCTTGATACCCGACCGCGCCGCAACGCTGCGGATATCGTCTTCCGACGGTTTGTACGCCACCGCCGGCGCCTGCACCGATCCGCCGAGGTCCTCCAGCGCGAGCTGGCCGTAGAAATTATATTCGGCCGAAAGTGGCTTTAACAGCGCGGTGGATTCTGTGGTACGGCCCTGCGTTTTGAGGGCACGCGCCTTCCAGTAGCGCCAGGCCGAATCTTCGGCCTCTTTCGGCGTCATTGCCTCGATCGCCGACAACACCTCGGGCCAGCGTTTGGCACGCAGTGCGGCACGCACTTTCCAGCCGAGCTGAAGGTCGCTCATGTCCGCGGCCTGCGCAAACCAGTCCAGCGCCGCCGGATCATGGCGCATCGCGCCAAAGTAGCCGAGCATGCCCCACACATACGCACGCTCTTCGGCAATAAATCGCGGTGCGAGTTTGACCCAGTGCGCAGCCGCCTGCTGCGGCGAAGTACGCCCCAGGCGATACACCGCAAACATCGTCGCTTCACGTCCGCCGCGCGATTTGAGATCGGCAGGCGCATCGCTCAAGTGCCCCGCCGGGTTTCCCAGGATGGTCGCGAGCACCCGCGCATCCGGCGCCTGGCCCTTGGGCAGGTAAGCGCCGACACGGTTGGCCTGGCTGACCTGCCCGGCTTCCAGTGCCAGCCGGATGCGGGTCCAGATGTCTTCCGTTGACAACTGCTGAGCCTCGATCAGGGACTGGAACAGCTGATTGCAGCTAGCGGGCACCTCGCGCGCAACAAACCACAGTGGGCGCACTTCGCGCAGCGCCAGTGTGTCGATTTGCGTGCGCGCCTGCAGCCCATAACAAGTCATTTCCAGGTCATCATTGACCAGCGCCGGCAACTCGGCATTAAACAATTCCCATTGCGCGTTTTTACCCAGCAGTTTCAGCCAGTCGCGGCGCAGGTAATCCGACAGCGGCGTGTCGCGATTGGCAGCAAGGTATGCGCGGATTTCTTCGGGCGCCCGCGCCTCCAGTCCAGCCCGCAGCCGCCAGTACTGAACGTAGGGCTCGAGCAGATGGCCCTTGAATCGCGGTGCAATTTGCTCCAGTTGTCTGCCGTCACCGGCGCGCCCAGCGTCACGCGCCTTCAGAAAAGCGTCATCCAGATTGGCCGCAGCGGCGACGCCGGCGCCGATCAGCAGACCACAGACGACGGCTTGGTAAAACCGAAAGTGCAATCGAGGATTAATCATAACCTATTGATTATAAACATATTTACATGTACATTCATGTTAAACCGCTTATGCCACACCTATGCCAAAAACAAGCGATAGGCCGGATTCCGGGTCTCATCACACCACGGGTAACCGACCTGCGCCAGAAATGCCTGGAAGCGGGCCTTGTCCGCGGGCGGCACTTCCATGCCGACCAGCACGCGACCGTAATCCGCGCCGTGATTGCGGTAATGAAACAGGCTGATGTTCCAGCCGCGACTCATGCTGCTCAGGAAGCGCATCAGTGCACCCGGCCGCTCCGGAAACTCGAAACGGTAGAGGATTTCATTTTTAGCACCCGGGGCGTGACCGCCGACCATATGCCGCACATGCAGCTTCGCCAGTTCATTGCCGCTGAGATCCAGGGTCTGCAAGCCGCGCCGCCGCAAGGCGCGCACCAGCTGCGCCGTTTCGCGTCGGTCGCGCACCTGCACGCCGACAAACACCCGCGCCTGCTTGGCATCGTCAAAACGATAATTAAATTCCGTCACATTGCGCGGACCGAGCTGCTCGCAGAACGCCTTGAAGCTGCCGGGCTTTTCCGGAATCGTCACCGCAAGAATCGCCTCGCGGTTTTCACCGAGTTCCGCTTGTTCTGCGACAAAGCGCAGCCGGTCGAAGTTCATATTGGCACCGCAGGCGACGGCGACTAACGTTGCACCGCGCGTTTTTTTGCGCTGCGACCAGGCCTTGGCGCCGGCGATCGCCAGCGCACCGGCGGGCTCAAGGATGGCGCGGGTGTCCTCAAACACATCCTTGATCGCCGCGCACATCGCGTCAGTGTCGACGCGGATCACTTCGTCGACCAGCGTGCGGCACAGGCGGAAGGGCTCCTTGCCAACCTGTTTGACCGCAACACCGTCGGCAAACAAGCCGACCTGCGCGAGCTTGACGCGACGCCCGGCCTTCAGCGACTGGTACATGGCGTCCGAATCCATGGGCTCGACACCGATGATTTTGATCTCGGGCCGCAGCCGTTTCACGTAGGCGGCAATGCCGGCAATCAGCCCGCCACCGCCGATGGCGACGAATATCGCGTCAATCGGTTCCGGATGCTGGCGCAGAATTTCCATGGCGATGGTGCCCTGGCCGGCGATCACATCGGGGTCATCGTATGGATGGACATAGGTCAGGCGACCGCGCTTTTCGAGCTTGCGCGCATGTGCTGCCGCCTCGTCATAGGAGTCCCCGTGCAGCACGACTTTGGCACCGCGCCCGCGCACCGCATTGACTTTGATGTCGGGCGTGGTCACCGGCATTACGATGGTCGCCGTGCAGCCGAGGCGTTGTGCCGCCAGCGCGACACCCTGGGCATGATTGCCGGCGGAGGCTGCGATCACGCCGCGACGCAGGGCCTCCGGCGGCAGATGCGCCATCTTGTTGTAGGCGCCGCGCAGCTTGAAGGAAAACACCGGTTGCATGTCTTCGCGCTTGAGCAGGATGCGGTTGTGCAGGCGCCGCGACAGAATGGGGGCATGCTCCAGCGGGGTCTCGATCGCAACGTCATAAACCCGCGCGTTGAGGATGCGTTCCAGATAATCCGTTTTTTTCATGGGTTTGCTTCGTTACTTGTCCGCGCATTTATCGGCAAATTGCTGATTCCCAAAGGTTATCAGGAATAGGCCTGCCCGGCACGGACTGCGGCAACAGCACGACGGGTATCATCATGTATATTGAATTGAATCGCTGACGCAAAACGGAGCAAAGCAACACATGAATCAGGATGCATTAAAACAGGCCGCAGCCAAAGCCGCAGTCGCACTGGTTCCCGCTGGCAGCATCGTCGGTGTCGGCACCGGATCCACAGTGAATTTTTTCATCGATGAACTGGCGCG
>JAYUYQ010000165.1:0-5173 GCA_043752435.1 Betaproteobacteria bacterium | reverse complement strand
CATTTCCTGCGCCGATGATTACGATCCCAATTCGATGCCGGTCGCCAAGGCGCGGGAAGTCATTGCGCACTTCCTGTCACCGATCACCACGATCGAACGCGTCTCCGTGCGCGCAGGCTTGGGTCGTGTGCTGGCGGAAGACGTCATCTCCCCGGTCGATGTGCCTTCCCATGACAATTCAGCAATGGACGGTTATGCCGTGCGCTTTGCCGACCTGAAGGCCGACGGCCAGGTCATATTAAAAATGACCGGCAGCTCCTTCGCCGGTGTGCCGTTCAAAGGCACCGTCGCTGCAGGCGGGGCCGTGCGCATCATGACCGGCGGTGTGGTGCCCTCGGGTGCCGACACCATCGTCATGCAGGAACATGTGGAAGCCAAAGATGGGCAGATCACTATCGGCAGCGGCCACAAACAAAACCAGCACCTGCGCCGCGCCGGTGAAGACCTGCAACGCGGCCAGCCGGCGCTGCGCCGCGGCCAGCCCTTGCGTCCCGCTGAAACCGGATTGATTGCTTCTCTGGGCATTGCCGAGGTTTCTGTTTATCGCAAATTACGCGTGGCATTTTTCTCCACCGGCGATGAACTGGTGTCCATCGGCTCACCGCTGGGCGAAGGCCAGATTTACGACAGCAATCGTTACACCCTGCACGCCATGCTGACGCGGCTGGGCTGCGAAGTCATCGACATGGGTGTGGTGCGCGATGATCCGAAACTGCTGGAGGCCGCATTCCGCGAAGCCGCTGCAGTGGCCGATGTCGTCATCACCAGCGGCGGCGTGTCCGTCGGCGAAGCTGATTTCGTCAAAGACCTGCTCAATCAAATGGGCGAAGTCGTGTTCTGGAAAATCGCAATGAAACCCGGCCGCCCGCTCGCTTACGGCAAAATCGGCAACGCGCATTTCTTCGGCCTGCCCGGCAATCCGGTATCGGTGATGGTGACCTTTTACCAGTTTGTGCGCGATGCGCTGCTGAAACTCTCGGGCCGCGATCCGATTGAAGCCTTGCCCACCTTCAAGGTGCCCTGCACCTCAGTGCTGAAAAAAGCCCCCGGCCGCACTGAATTCCAGCGCGGTATTCTGTCACGCGACAGCGCTGGCAATCTCAGCGTGCGTGTCACCGGCGAACAGGGTTCCGGCATCCTGCGTTCAATGTCCGAAGCCAACTGCTTCATTATCATGCCGACCGAACAGGGCAATGTCGCTTCGGGCACACTGGTTGAAGTGCAGGTCATGGAAGGGATTATTTAAGGCAGTGCGGAAGGAGGATTGAGGATTGAGGATTGAGGATTGTGGATTGAGTGGCGGAATCTCCGCCCTTCGCGCATCACCCCTCACCCCTCAATCCTCAATCCTCAATCCTCTCTCAAAAATTACCGCATGAACAACACCAACAAACCGATCCATTGGGGCATCGTCGGTCTCGGCTGGGTCGCCACTGATTTTGTCGCACCGGGCATCGTCAAAAGTCCCGGCTCAGAACTCGTCGCCTGCCTCGGCAGCACGCCGGAAAAAAGCCGTGCCTTCGCTGACAAATTCAAGGTTGCGCGCACCCATCCCGACCTCGAGAGCCTGGCGCGGGATCCTGATGTCGATGCCGTCTACATCGCACTGCCCAATGCCATGCACCACGCCGCGGTATTGACACTGGCGCGCGCCGGCAAGGACATCCTCTGCGAAAAACCGTTTGCGATAAAAATCGAGCACGCCCGGGAAATGGTTCAGGCCTGCCGCGATGCCGGCGTGGTGCTGCGCATCGCACACCAGATCCGGCTCGATGCTGCGGTCGTCCGCGCTCGTGAAATCGTGCGTTCCGGCCGGCTCGGACGACTGGCGGAAATCTCCCTGGAGCGCGCCTCCGGCCTCGGCTCGCGGGTATCGTGGCGCAATGATTTTGAACAAAGCGGCGTGATGTATGACGTCGGCGTGCATCTGCTCGACCTGATCCAGTACGTCAGCGGCCAGCGTTTCATCGAAGTTTCTGCTTTTACCCATCCCGACCGCCGCGATAAAAAACCCGATGACACCATGACCGTGCTCGGCCGGCTTGAAGGCGACTGCCACGCGCTGGCTAAAGCCACCCGTGAAGTCGTGGGCGCCGAAAACAATCTGCTGATCGAAGGCGACAAAGCTACGCTGATCACCTCGGCACTGAGATTCGCCAAGGATCATGTGATCACCATCCGTGACGCCCAAGGCACGACCGAGGAACGTTTCCCCGCCAGCCCGGCCTATGACCTGCAGGTGCAGGCTTTCGAGACCGATGTGCGCGGCGGGCGCAGCCAGTTGCCGGACGGCGAGGACAGCCTCTATACCGTGGCTGTCACCAATGCAGTGCTGCAATCCATCGATGAGCGGCGCATTGTAACTGTCGCGCCCTGACTTGCCCGGCGGCATCGGGCGCAGCACAATACAGAGCGTGAAATGCCAATAAAAAATATCAAGCACACCGGAGGAGTCTGATGAAAAATGTAAAAATTGTCCTGACTGCCGCGGCAATCGTGAGCTGCACGGTCTTTCCGGCCTGGAGTCAAAGCGGTCCCTACCCGGGCAAAACCATCCGCATCATCAATCCGCTTGCAGCGGGCGGTAATGTGGACATCGTGGCGCGTGGCATCGCCGAGCAATTGAACAAATCGCTGGGACAGCAGGTACTGGTGGAAAACCGTCCGGGGGCCAGCGCCCTGATCGGCACGCGCTACGTAAAGGGCCAGCCCGCCGATGGTTATACGCTGCTCGCCATCGCCAACACCTTTGCGCGGGTGCCGGCCATCGTCAACGACCCCGGTTACGATCCGCTGAAGGACTTTACCGGCGTTTCGCAGACCTGCGATATTCCGATGGTACTGGTGGTCAACCCAGCACTACCCGTCAAGAGCATCAAGGAATTCATCGCACTGGCCAAAAAGCGCCCCGGCGAACTGACCTACGGCTCGGCGGGCAACGGCGGCACAGGACACGTCGCAGCCGAAATGTTCAGCCAGCAGGCCGGCATCAAACTGATGCACATCCCATACAAGGGCAACGCGCCGGCGACCACGGACCTCGTCGGCGGCCAGATCATGCTGATGTTCGACCAAGTCAGCACATCAGTCGGATACATCCAGGCCGGACGATTACGCGGACTGGCCGTGACCAGCAAAAAACGTTCACCGCTGTTCCCGGACATGCCCACCATCGACGAAGCCGGCGTTCCGGGTTTCGAAGACACCACGTTCAACGGCATCGTCGCGCCTGCAGGTACTCCGCGCGATGTAGTCGAAAAACTCCGTGCTGAAGTGGTCAAAGCCGTGGCCGTTCCCGCGCTGCGGGAGCGCTTTGACAAGCTGGGAATACCGCTGGTCGCCAGCAATTCACTGGATGAATACAATACCTTCCTGCGCCGGCATGTCGAAGACTTCACGAAACTGGCCAAAACCGCCGGCATCAAAGCCAACTGAACCAACGCAGGAAATCACCATGCCTGTCAGCCATCTTGAACATTTCCTGATTCAGACCGCCGACCTTAAAGCCACCCGCGACTGGTACGTCGACATGCTTGGCTTCCGCGAAGGCCCGCATCCCGATTTCAAATTCCCGGTGGTGTGGCTTTATCTGGGCGACAACGACGTCGTGCACCTGACGGAGGGTGGCAAAGACGTGAGCGCCAACCGCAAGGCCTACCTCGGTCAGCACTCAGAGGCCACTCAAGGCAGCGGCGTGATCGACCACATGGCCTTTCGCTGCACCGGCCTGCGCGGCATGATGGAACATCTGCGTAATAAAAAAGTCGAATTCCGTCAACGCATGGTCAGCGATCAGGGGCTGTTTCAGCTCTTTCTGTTTGATCCCAACGGCGTCAAGGTCGAACTGAATTTTTCCAATACTGAGACACAGGGCATTGCCCCGGAGTTGATGGCCTCGGCACTGCCGGCATGAGCCAGCCGCAATGGCAGGCGCGGCAATACCATTACCTGTCCGCCGACAGCCACGTTCACCCCTTCCTCGTCGATATGTGGGAGGAAGTCCGGCAGGCCACTGACGGTCGTTTCAGCGCAACCGTCACCGCCAGCAATGCCGGACTGCCCGGATCGCACTTGGCAATCATCGACCTGCTGATTGCCGGTGAGATCGAGTTCTATGTGCTGATGGGCGGCATCCTCGGTCCGCTGGTACCGGCGATGGAAATCCAGGGGCTGCCCTTCGCCTTCAGTGACCATGCGCAGGTGCACCGCACGCTGGATGGTCCCCTGGGAGATTATCTGCGTAGCGAACTCGCCGCCAAAGGCATTCATGCCCTGCCCTACGGCTTGCTGGAAAACGGTTTCCGCCACATCTCCACGACCGATCAGCCGATCGCCAAAGCAGCCGATCTTGAAGGCCTGCGCATCCGCATCCCCGAAGGCAGGATGTTTGCTGATGCCTTCACCAGCCTTGGCGCAATACCGGTCGAAGTCAACGTACTAAAACTGTACGCAGTGCTGCAGAACCATGAAATCGATGCTCAGGAGAATCCGCTGTCGATCACCGAAGCTCTGCGTTTGCATGAAGTCACAAAGCACATCGCATTGACCAGCCACATGTGGTCCGGCTTCAACCTGATCGCCAGCCGCCGGTTCTGGGATACGCTGCCCGCCAACGTGCAACAGATCATTGAGCGCGCCGCGCGCAGACATGTGGCGCGGCAGCGCGCGCACACTGATGCATTGAACCGTGCGCTCGAATCAAAAATTACCGGCTGGGGGATGGTTGCCACCACCGTGGATCGCAACGCGTTCAGGGAGCGCTTGCATGCTGAAGGCTTCTTCCGGCGCTGGCGCGAGAGTACGGGGGCCACCGCCTGGAAGTTACTTGAAGACAGTGTCGGAAAAATATCGTAACTTATTGTTTATATTGATATAAATAAAAAATATTGGATTAAAAAAAGCCCGGGGTGAACCGGGCTTTTTAATGATTACGACTGCAGTTGCGACTACTTCTTGGCCGTGGTCGTACCTTTTTGTTTTTTGTAACGATCCGCCACTCGATCCTGCGCCTTGCCGAGTTCATCGGCATCTTTTTTAGCGGTATCTGCCGCCTTTTTCTTGGCTTCTTCGGCCTTGACCGGATCCACCGGTGGTGGCGCCGGCAGTTTCGCCGATGCCATCCCCACCGCGCCACATACCAGCAATGCCGGAATTATTTTCCATATTTTTGGCG
>JAYUYQ010000164.1:0-5177 GCA_043752435.1 Betaproteobacteria bacterium | reverse complement strand
TCGGCATCGCTGATCAAGTGCTGCCCAAGAGCCGGCTGGTCGGTAGCGGCGAACGCGTCGGCAGCGTAATCGCCCGTGGCGAACTCGATTTCGGCTTCCAGCAGATCAGTGAACTGCTGCCAGTGCCGGGCATCGCCCACATCACGCCGCTGCCGCCGGAAGTGCAGAAGGTGTCGGCGTTTACCGCAGGCATCGGTGCAAATTCACCGGACAAGGCCCTTGCACGCAAGGTGATCGAATTTCTGGCGTCGCCACAAGCCGCCAAGGCTATTACGGACAGCGGGCTGGAACCTATCGACAACCGATAACAGGCCCGCAGAAGCCTACGGATCTGAGGAACGCATCAGTGGTCAGCGCCAGTATTCTTTATCCGCTATGAAAATAATGCTGACTCTGAGCCCTAGCATCCACGTTTCAGCACTCCTAGACCACAGCTTAATAGGATCGGCATGAAGACCCACAGCTGAATCCTTTGCGGGACTCGCGTCGCACATCTGGCAAATGCAATAATCACGAATCAAGATCTGCGCCCGCAGCCGCCAGTTGATTTTTTCCGTTCTCCTATCCGCACGCTACCGGTGAACCACCGTTCCAAGCATTGATCGCGAAATCAGCGCTCACCCAGAGACTCACTGATTGTCTTGGTCACTGGTTTGGTGAGATAGCGCCATACGGTATTACTGCCAGTCTTGATGTCCACAGTGGCAGTCATGCCCGGCTGGATTTCGATACGCTGATTGCCCCGGCTGACCAGACTGTGCGCGCGCGTCTTGATCTGCACCCGGTAATAGGGCTGATCGTTGCCGCGCACCTCTTCGTTAAGAGTGTCGGCGCTGATGTAGATCACCTCACCCGCGAGTGCTCCGTAGATCGTGTAGTCGTAGGCGTCGAGCTTGACGCTCGCCGGCAGGCCGGGTCTGACGAAGGCGATGTCCGCAGGCTTGACCTTGACCTCGATGATCATGTCATCGTTGAGCGGCACAATCTGCATGATCTCCTCGCCCGGTTTGGCCACGCCGCCCAGGGTGGTCAAGCGCACATTACGCACCGTCCCGTCCATCGGCGAGCGCATCTCCGTGTAATCGAGTTGTTCCTTGCGCTGGGCGAGGACTTGCAGGACGCCCGCGAGGTCTTCTTGGGCCTTGGCCAGATCGGTTTGGATATCCTGCAGATACTTGTTGCGCCGGTTGGTGATCTGGCCGTGGATATCCGCGGCCTGACGCTGGAGTTTAAGTATTTCGGCACGGCTCACATCGCCGGTCTTGACCAGGGGCAGGTTCATCTCGAGTTCCGCATTGATCAGTGCGCGGGATTGCTCCAGCCCACCGATTTCCTCGCGCAAGGCGATCTGCCGCTTATTGAACAACGCCAATTGGGTAATGCGGAACTCCGGATATTGCGTCAGTTCCGGTGGGAACCTGGGTTCACCGCCGATGATCTCGGCATTCAACCGGGCGACGGTCGCCTTGAGCGCCGCTGCTTTGGCGGCGCTCTCCAAGTATCCGGCTTCAGATCGAGTCTTGTCGAAGCGCGCCAGGAGTTCCCCGCGCTTGACCTGAGCACCTTCGCGCACCGGCAGCGCGGCCAGTACGCCGCCATCCGGCGCCTGGATAACCTGGTTGCGCGAGCTGGCAATGACCTGGCCGCTGGCGCGGGTGATCTGATCCAGTTCCGCCCAGTTGGCCCAGCCCAGAAATCCGGCGATGGTCAGCGCAGAGCCCCAGATTAACATCCGGCTGGTTCCCATAGTCTGATCGACCTTCATGCCAGCTTCTCCTGGGGCATCGGCCGGGGCGGCTGGCCTGATAGTTTCGCCAAAATGGCGTCCCGTGGCCCGTCCAGCAGGACGCGCCCGGCCTGCAGCACGATCAATCGGTCGAACAGCGGCAGCAACGCGGTTTTATGGGTTGCCGCTATCAAGGTCGCGCCTTCGGCGGTAATTTCGCGCAGCAGAGTGACTATGCGCGTCTCGGTGACGGAATCCATGGCTCCGGTAGGTTCATCCAGCAGCCATATCTTGGGTCTGGCAAGTAACGTGCGGGTCAGCATGATCAGTTGCTTCTGCCCGCCCGACACGCCCCGACCACCTTCCGTGATCTCCAGCGCCAGTCCCTTGGGTTGACCGCCGATCAACTCGATCAGCCCGGTGCGTTGTGCGGCCTGCAGAATCGCCTCGTCGCCGGGGTCGGGCAGGCCCACCAGCAGGTTGTCGCGCAATGTACCGCTGAACATGCGCGAGTCCTGGGGCAAGTAGCCGATGGCTTCGCGCGCCACCGCCGTAGCCAGCAGGGTCAGTTCCATGTCCCCGAGGAATATCTTGCCTTCGGTTGGCCGATACAGCCCGGAGCACAATTTGAGCAGCGTGCTCTTGCCCGAGCCGATGGCACCGAGCAGACCCACCCGCTCACCCGCTTTGATCTCCAGGCGCGCCACCTCAAGAGCCGGGCGCGTAGCCATGCCGTAAGTAAACCGCACACGCTCGAAACGTAGCCCGCTTGCCAACGTCTGCGGCGCCAACGCATGTTGCGCATCATCCACTTCGCTGGGCAGCGCGATGATCTGGTCCAGCCCCTCAATGGCGGCACGGGCGTGCGCCCACTGCACCATCACACCCGGCAGTTGCACGATGGGCATCATCGCCCGGTTGCTGATGATGGTGCATGCCAGCAAGCCGCCCATGGTCAGCTCGTTGATGGTGACAAAATAGGCGCCCAGCGCCACCAAAGCGATGTAGCCGAACTGCTGGAGGGCAACCGTGAGATTTTGCGCCAGCGCCGAGTAGGTACGGATGCTCTGATCCGACTCACTCGCCTCCGCGACCAGGCGATTCCAGCGCGCCTGCAGCCGCCATTCTGCGCTATTCGCCTTGAGCGACTCTGCACCGTCCACCGCCTCTACCAGTAGCCCGACCTTGCGGTTGTTGCTGTCCAGGTTGAGGCGGGTGTGTCGTTCGATGGCGCGCTGGAACATCAGGCCCGCCACCAGCGCCACCGGCAACGCGATCAGCGGCACGACCACCACCCAGCCCCCCACCAGGGCGATCACCAGAATGAAGAACAGCGCGAAAGGCACATCGGCGAGCACGAACAGGGAGGTCGATGCCAGCACCCCGCGCACCATCTCGAAACCCTTGACCTGCGAAGCCAGCGTGCCTACCGAGGCCGGGCGCGCCTCCATGCGGATACCCATCATGCGGTTGAAGAACCATTCGGATAGCTGCTGATCAATGGCGTTGCAGGTCCGGTCCACGGTGTGGCTGCGCACCTGCTTGAGCAGGAATTCCAGGGCCACGGCCAGCGCCACGCCGACACTCAGCACCCACAGCGTCTGAAAACCCTGGTTGGGAATCACCCGATCGAAAACTTGCATTGCATACAGGGAAATCGACAGTGTCAGCAGATTGACCAGCCCGGTCGCCAGCACCGCCTCCAGAAACACGCTCTTGCGCGCCAGCATGGCCTGCCAGACCAGGTGCATGGCCCGGGGCGCGGAGACCGCAGTCTCCGCACGGCGGGGCAGGGAAAAACATTCCACATCGTCGAGCCGCTCCAGCGACAAGACAGAACCGTCCAGCCGTTCGCCGCGCCACAGGCCATCCGCGCCCCGTCCCTGAACCAGCACCCAGCCCAGATCGGCGCGCCAGCCGGCCAGCGGCAGGTTGGCCGGCGTCGGGCCGCGCAATCGCGCGGGCTCGCCATCGAGCCCCGCGGCACGCCAGGCCTCGGTAAACAGCGCCGCCGCGCTTAAGCCCTCGGGCAGATTGGCAAGATCGCCGAGACGCCCGCCGGAAACACGCTGGCCCGCCAGCCGCGCGGCCTTATCGATCAGTGTGGCAATTTCGTTGTTCATTATTTTGGGAATCCGGGTTCATTCAATTCGGCAGAAAAAACAAAGAATTTATCTCTTACTGCAAGCGTGGGCAGTTACACCGTCACCCCTTCCCCCTGACCCTTTGCGCCGATTCAAGTGCTCCCTTGCCCCGCGCTACGCGCAAGGACTTTCCAGCAGCCAGGTTACTGCACGGCTCCCGTAGCGCTGATCAGCGTCCCGCTCAGCGCGCGCAGCCGCAAGCTGGCGGCCAGCATCTGGGCACGCGCATCCTCCGCCGCCAATTCCGATTGCGTGGCCTCGCGCACCGCGTTCAGCACGTCGATCCAGGTTTTGCGGCCAGCGGTAAACTGACGCGCATAGGACTCGAACACCTCAGTAGACATGGTGCGTGCCTGATTGGCATTTTCGAGGCGCAGGCGGGCCGCCAGCCACTCGTTCCAGTCGAGCTGGACGCGTTCGCGCACATCACGTTGGGCTGCCTCACGCGCCATACGCGCGGCCTCGCGCCGGGCGACGGCGGCATTTACGCCGGCTCTTGCAGACAGGCCCGCACCGGGCTGTGCCAACAACACCAGCATCGCGCGGTTCTCCGAAATGCCGCGGCTGTCCGAGGTCTGCCCCGCGCTGTTTTCCAGACGCAAAACCAGTTGCGGCATGTAGGCCGCGCGTTTGGAGGCGATCTCGGCCTCGGCCGTTTCCTCCTCGTGGGCCAGTCGCCGCAACGTCGGCGAATGCGCCAGCACCTGGGTCAGGGCGGCCTCCAGGCTCGCGGGTACGCCGGTTGCGTTCAGGCCCTGCTCTGTGATGGCCGTCACCGGCTGACCGGCCAATTGCGACAGTTGCGCCAACGCATTGTGCAGCGCCTGAGTGGTCGCGGACAGCTCGTTGGCGGTCGCCAACAACCGCGATTCCGCCAGCCGCTGATCGGCCAGCGGGCTCACCTCCTGCGTAACACGTCGCTTTATCATCGCCAGCAATTTCTCGTGTTCGTTGACGCCGGCCACGCTGTGCTGCTGGCGGGCTTGCTGACGCAACGCTTCGGTGGTCGCGGCGATGACTTTCAGCGCCAGTTCCTGGCTGGCCTCATCAAGGGCCGCGCCGGCGGCGTCGAAACGGCTGCCCGCCGCATTGATGCCAGCGGTGATGCGACCGCCGCTCCACAGGGGTTGCTCAATACGCAGCAGGCTGGCGCCGCCGCTTTGCGTACTCGCCTCCACGCTGAGCGAGGGATAGCGCTGCCATTCGGCGCCGTCCCGCTCTGCCTGAGCCGCCGTTTGCGCAGAGCGCCGGCCCAGCACCAGCGGATGGCTGTCCAGCGCCGCCTGCATTACCCGCGCGAAGTTCCA
>JAYUYQ010000163.1:0-5181 GCA_043752435.1 Betaproteobacteria bacterium | reverse complement strand
GGAATCCGCTTTTTGCATACTGGTGCCAGCGCCCGGCGACAAAACTCATCAGCGCATTGGCCTGCGCCGCGAGATCGACGTCGTCAGCCACCTCCTTTTGTGTCACCGCAAACCGCAGCGACTGTTTCAGCGCAGCCTCGATCCGATCGTGGATCTGGTTGATGCGCGCCTGCAAAGCGTCGTCTTCGGTAACCAGCGCGTCACCGATCAGCACCCGCGTCATGCCACGGTTTTTCTGCGCAAAGCCGAGCAGCATGGTCATGATCGCCTCGGTCTGGCGCAGGCCGCTCTGCTCTTCGCTGGTGATCTTGTTGATCAACGAGAACAGCGTCTGCTCGACGAAATCGATTAGCCCGGCGAACATGTCCGCCTTGCCCTTGAAGTGGCGGTACAGCGCGGCCTCGGAGACTTCAATGCGCGCCGCGAGCGCCGCCGTGGTGATGCGTTCCGCCGAAGGACCCTCAAGCATTTGCGCCAGGGTTTGCAGAATCTGTGACTTGCGTTCGCCGCTGCGTGCCATGCGCTTCCTCAGTACAGTGTTGTTGCGTGATTGGAAATTCCGGCAATGCCGGCGACTCGCACATCGACATAACCCGGTGCCCGCTCCGCCCGCGCCACCCATACCGTTTTCATGCCCAGCCTTTTTGCGGTGCGCAGGTTTTCCAATGAATCCTCGACCATGATACAGCGCTGCGGCCGCAGGTGATGCGCTCGGCACAGACGCAGGAAACCATAGGCATCGGGCTTGGGACGGAAACGCACGCGCTCGATGGAAAATACCGCTTCAAACAAATCGCTGATGCCGAGCACACCCAGTACCGCTTTGGCGTAATGCACGGGTGCGTTGGAAAACACGAACTTGCGCCCCGGCAGACGGCGCAGCGCGTGGCGCAGCAGCGGTTCACCGACAACCATGCGCCGCAAATCTGGAAACTGGTGGGTATGCCACAAAAAATGGCGGGGATCAGTGCCATGGTTGCGCATCAGCCCGAGCAGGGTTGCGCCGTAACGCTGCCAATAATCGCGCCGCAGTTCTCCGGCCGCCGCCTCATCGAGTTGCAAATGCTGCTGCAGGTAGGCGGTCATCGCGCGGTTGATATGCGGGAAAATATGCGGCGTCGCATTGTGCAGCGTATTGTCAAGATCGAAGATCCACGCGACATTGCGGGTCATGCTGGACGGCGGCTCAGCGGCGCTTGATCAGCGTGCCCACGCCTTCGTCGGTGAGGATTTCCAGCAGCAGCGCGTGTTCTACACGTCCGTCGATGATGTGACAGGTGTTGACGCCGTTTTTCACAGCATCCAGCGCCGAGCCGATTTTCGGCAGCATGCCGCCGTGAATGGTGCCGTCGGCAAACAGTTCATCGACTTTGCGCGCGGTCAGGCCCGTCAGCAAATTGCCATTCTTGTCGAGAACGCCTGCGGTGTTGGTCAGCACGATCAGTTTTTCCGCCTTGAGGATTTCAGCAACCTTGCCGGCCACCAGGTCGGCGTTGATGTTGTAGGACTCGCCGTTGGCACCGACACCCACCGGCGCAATGACCGGAATGAAGTCTTCGGTGTGCAACAGGTTGACGATCGCCGGATCAATGCTCTCAACTTCGCCGACCTGGCCGATATCGACCATCTCGTCGCTGCCCGGCGCGCTGCGCAGCTTCATCTTGCGCGCGCGAATCAGCCCGCCGTCCTTGCCGGTAAGTCCCACCGCCTTGCCACCGTGGCGGTTGATCAGGTTGACAATTTCCTTGTTGACCTGGCCGCCGAGCACCATCTCGACGACATCCATGGTTTCGGCGTCGGTAACGCGCATGCCCTGGATGAATTCGCCTTTCTTGCCGACGCGTTTCAGCAGATCGTCGATCTGCGGCCCGCCGCCGTGCACGATCACCGGGTTCATACCCACCACTTTAAGCAGCACGACGTCGCGCGCGAAGCCTTCTTTCAGCGCGGGATCGGTCATCGCATTGCCGCCGTACTTGATGACAATGGTCTTGCCGTGGAAACGCTGGATATACGGCAGCGCCTCGGCCAGGGTTTTCGCTTTGCTGGCGGCGTTATTGGCGGTGAGTGGCATGCGCGGTAACCGTCGAGAGAATGAAGTTGTAGGGTAAATCAGGGTAAATGTGAGGGTTCACTCATTCTACCTGACGACAAAAAAGGCGGCAGAGCTTTTGGCCCGCCGCCTTTTCCAGGTGCTATGCCTTCGTTCAGTTGATGGACAAGCGACGCGCACTGACCGCGACTTTTTTCGGCAGTGTCAGTTCCAGCACGCCATCCGCATAGCGTGCCACGGCCTTGTCTTCATCGACGGCCTGGCCCAGCGTGAACGCGCGGTAGACCTTGCCGTAATGCCGCTCTGCGCGCAATACACGTTCGCCTTCCTTGATCTCGGATTCGTTGCGCGTTTCGGCGCTGATCGCGATCTGGTCGGCCTCGATGGTGACGTGGATATCTTCTTTTTTCACGCCAGGAATCTCGGCATGCACCGTATAGGCATTGTCATCTTCGCGGACATCGACGCGGAACGATTGCGCCGTCTGCGGCTCGGCTTCATAGGCCGTCGGGCGCACGAAAAAACCGCGCAGCAATGCGTCAACTGAATCGTCAAACGGGGTAAAACGGGTAACATTGATCATCAGTGCTCTCCTTGTAGGGGTCATGGCGCGTTACGCCAGTGGTTCAAATATGGGTGCCCCTGGAATCATTTCAAGGCCCGCGGGCCGAATCCGGCACGACAGCAAACAAAAAATATAACCTATTGTTTTTAAATGGATTTAAGTTGTCGACTGAACCCGGTAGCAACGCTGCGCATCCCGCCGCCATCGAGCGCGAGCGCGCCTATCTGCTGCGTTACGCACGGCTGCAATTGCGCAATCCGGCGCAGGCCGAGGATGCCGTGCAGGAAACGCTGCTCGCCGCCCTCGAAGGTGCCGCGCGGTTTTCCGGAAAATCCTCGCTGCGCACCTGGCTCACCGGCATCCTCAAACACAAAATCATCGATCACCTGCGCCGCGCCGGACGCGAACAACCGCTGACCGGCATTGATGATGACCGCCCGGAAGCCGAGGCCGTGGACGCGCTGTTTGCCGCGGACGGACACTGGCGGGAATTTCCGGCACGGTGGGGCAATCCCGCTGCCGCACTGGAAAACAGCCGCTTCTGGACCGCCTTCGAAGAGTGCGCCAAGCGCCTGCCGGCACGCACCGCGCGCGTGTTCATGATGCGCGAAATCATGGACATGCCGACGGAGGAGATCTGTAAGGAACTCGACATCACCGCGACGAATTGCTGGGTCATGCTGCACCGCGCGCGTCTGACCCTGCGCGAATGCCTCGAACTGCAGTGGTTCGGAAAGTCCGACCGATGATCCCGAATTGCAAACACACTTCTGAACTGCTGTCGCAGGGCCAGGACCGGCCGCTGACGCTGTCTGAAAAATTCCGCCTGGAACTGCACCTGCTGATCTGCAAGCGCTGTCGCATTTTCAACCGGCAACTCGCGTTCATGCGCACGGCGCTGCGTCATTACCGTGACCGCGACTGACTGCGTCGGCGCAACTTCGCTTCAGCAGCGCGGTCTGCCCGATGTCCATATCAGTCCACGATCACGCAACCCCCTCACGGTTATAATCAGGCTTTTTCGCGCACATGAAACCTTTCCTCTCCAATCCCCTCTCCAATTTCCTTTCTGCTCTCGCCGTCTGCGCACTCACCGCCTGCCTGCCACTGACCGCATCAGCGCAGCTCGCGCCACCCCCCCCTGCTCTTGAAGCCAAAGCCTGGCTGCTGCTGGATGTCAACAGCGGACAGGTGCTGGCCAGCCAGAATGCCGATAATCGTTTTGAACCGGCATCGCTGACCAAATTGATGACGGCGTACCTGGCATTCAGCGCGCTGAAACAGAAATCGCTGAAACCTGATCAGGTGGTTCCGGTATCAACCCGGGCGTGGAAAGCTGAGGGTTCGCGGATGTTCATCGAACCGAACAAACCGGTCACCGTCGACGAGCTCCTCCGCGGCATGATCATCCAGTCCGGCAACGATGCCAGCATCGCGCTGGCCGAGGCCATCGGCGGCAACGAGGAGGTGTTCGCGCAGATGATGAACCGCGAAGCCAAACGTCTCGGTCTCGCCAACACCAACTTCACCAACGCCACCGGACTGCCCAATACGCAGTTGTACTCAACCGCGCAGGACCTGTCGCAACTGGTGGTCGCGCTGATCCGTGATTTTCCTGAGCACTATCCGCTGTATTCGCAGAAGGAATACCGCTACAACAACATCACCCAGTCCAACCGCAACCGCCTGCTGTGGCTGGATCCGGCGGTCGATGGTGTTAAAACCGGTTACACCGAAAACGCCGGTTATTGCCTGATCACCTCGGCGCGGCGTGGCGAGCGGCGGCTGATCTCGGTGGTGCTGGGCACGGTCTCCGAATCCGCGCGCGCTACTGAAAGCCAGAAACTGCTGAACTGGGGCTTCCAGTTCTACGACAGCGTGCGCATGTACACGCGCAACCAGCCGGTGACCCAGCTGCGCGTGTGGAAAGGCGCCTCGGACATGGTGAAGGCCGGTTTCACCAGCGATCTCTATGTCGCGCTGCCCAAGGGCCAGGGCGATAAACTCAAAGCCACCGTGGAAAGCCTGCAGCCGCTGCTGGCCCCGGTCAGCCCCGGCCAGCGCGTCGCCACGCTGAAACTGGAAATCGACGGCAAACCCTGGCGCGAGCTGCCGGTGGTCGCGCTGGAACCGGTGCCGGTTGCCGGCATTTTCGGCCGCGCCTGGGACACGCTGCGGCTGCTGTTCAAATAACTGCTTTGATTTCTTCAAAATTGCATAAATAATGACAAAAATATGCCTCTGACGAGGCTGTCATGTTTTTGGAAAAAACCAATCAACTTTAACTGTCCTACCCCATTCATCAACCGCACGGCGCCACCACCATGAGCGACATCGTTTACCTGAACGGCGAATTCCTGCCGATCGAAAAAGCATACATTCCCGTGCTCGACCGCGGCTTCATTTTCGGCGACGGCGTGTACGAAGTGATCCCGGCGTATTCGAAACATCCTTTCCGCCTCGCCGAACACCTGCAACGGCTGCAAAACAGCCTGGACAAGGTGCAGATCACCAACCCCAATAGCGGGGCTGAATGGCAGCGCCTGACCGGCGAAATCCTCCA
>JAYUYQ010000162.1:0-12608 GCA_043752435.1 Betaproteobacteria bacterium | reverse complement strand
GGTAATGGCACCATCGTTGACTACACTGCCCGCGCCCGGGACATCGGTGAAGCGCATGCGCCCGGCAAGGAAGTCGGCATTGGAAAGGCCGAGCGTGGAGGCCACCAATCCGGCAACGTCGATTTGAACACCAGCACCGAAGAGTATGCCATTGGGATTGACGAGAAAAACGCGCCCGTTACTCTGTAGCGCACCCAATATCGCCGAAGGATCCTGCCCGACCACCCGGTTCAGTACTGCAGACACCGCAGACTGCTGGATAAATCGCGTGATCTCGTTGGCGTTGATCGAAAAACTGCCCCAATTGATAATGGCATTGGGGCTGTTGGTCACCTGCAAAAGGTTGCCTGCCTGCTGAAATGTGGCGACACCGTTTACTACTGTCGGGGCTGTCGGATTGGCGTAGACCACGTCGCCGACAAAACAGGAAGCAACAGCCAGCGAAATCAGTTTACGATTCAGCGCTGCTGAATATTGCCGTGAACTTTTCGCCATAGCCCCCCCTTGAATCCGGTGGCAACTGAAGCTGCTTACTGATCAAGCCACTATAGTAGGTATTCTGCACTTGATTTTGCAAAATGTCATTGTGCCGGCAGCCGCCAACAGCGCACTCGGCTATCGTGACAAAAATCACAAAACCGGGTAATGCCGGCGGAACGCTGCCCCCCCCCCAATGGGGCCTGAGTTTTGCATTCGGGCACAGGTCACCAGAGGTGTCCGTCCAGTCAGCTTAAAAAGGGTGTGGGGGTGCCACCTTTTTTACAGTTGTCAATCAGTTCGCAGAACCGGCTCGGCCCGGGAAATTTTCCTCCGCGCTGGTAGCCGTGCGTGTTTTAATCCCGGCCATGCTTTCCTACCGCCACCAGTTTCACGCCGGCAATGTCGCCGACGTGTTCAAACATGCCATGCTGACGCAACTGCTGGTCGCATTGGCCAAAAAAGACAAGCCGTTCGCCATGCTCGACACCCATGCCGGCATCGGCCGCTACGACCTGACACATGCTTGGTCGCAAAAAACCGATGAATGGCGGCATGGCATCGGCCGTGTCTGGGCACGCACCGATGCACCGGCAGCGCTGACGCCATACCTTGAAGCCGTACGCGCCGACAATCCTGACGGCCATCTAAAACACTATCCCGGTTCGCCGCGCATCGCACGCCGGCTGATGCGCACGGACGACCGGCTGGTGTTGTGCGAACTGAACAAGGACGACTGCGCGGCGCTGAAACTTTTGCTTGCCGGCGCGCGCCACACTGCCATCCACAACAAGGACGGGTTTCAGGCACTCAAGGGATTCCTGCCGCCGCCGGAGCGGCGCGGCCTGACCTTCATCGACGCGTCTTTCGACCAGGCCGATGAATTCGGCCGCATCACCCGCGCCATCAAGGAAGCACACACCCGTTTCGCCACCGGCATGATTGCCGTGTGGTATCCGCTGATGGCGTCCTCGGCGATGCAGGCGTTCTCCCGCAGCCTGCAGGCCATGGGCCTGCCGAAAACGCTGCAACTGGAATTGTCGGTGTACCCGGAAGACTGGACCGAGCACATCCGCGGCAGCGGCATGATCGTGGTCAACCCGCCATTCGAACTGGATCGGGAAGCGCCGCCACTGCTCGACTGGCTGTGGCGGGCGCTGTCACCGGAAAAACAGGGGAGCACGCGCTGCGAGTGGCTGGTACCGGAATAGAAGCGGGAATAGATGGGCGAAAAAATTCAGCAATAAATACAGGAATAAAAAACGCCGCGGGAGATCTGCGGCGTTTTATCGACTGCGTGACGGTTTAGCCCTTGGTGCGGCTGCGATATTCCCCGGTGCGGGTGTCGATTTCGATCTTGTCGCCGGTAGCACAAAACAGCGGCACCGGGATCTCATACCCCGTGCTCAGTTTTGCCGGTTTCAGCACTTTGCCCGAGGTGTCGCCGCGCACCGCGGGTTCGGTGTAGATGATTTCGCGCACGATGGTCTGCGGAATCTCCACCGAAATCGTACGGCCTTCATACAGGGTAGCTTCGCACGCCATGCCGTCTTCGAGGTAATTCAGCGCGTCGCCCATGTTCTCCTTGTCCACTTCAAACTGGTTGAACTCGGCGTCCATGAACACGTAGGACGGTTCAGCAAAATAGGAATAAGTTACTTCCTTGCGTTCGAGCTGCACCATGTCGAATTTTTCATCAGCGCGATAGACGGTTTCCGTGCCGCCGTTGGAAAGCAGGTTCTTCAGTTTCATTTTAACCACCGACGCATTGCGGCCTGATTTGCTGAAGTCGGCTTTCAGGACGACCATCGGGACATCACCGACCATGATCACGTTGCCTGCGCGGATTTCCTGTGCGATTTTCATACCCAAATACCCTTGATTAGCCGGAGTAAAAAGGCGCTATTTTACCCTGTTGGCCACAAATCCGACCAGTTGCCCGGCCATGTCGGCATGGGCAGTCAAATCCCGGGCCCAGCGGCCCGCATGCAGCCTGTTTTCCCTCTGCTCCGCGCGCAGTGCCGGCCATGCCGCGCCGACACCGGTCGAAATGCCGTTCCAGCATCGCCAGAACTCGCCGAGGGCAGCCGCCGGTGCCAACCCAGTGTCATAACGGGCCAGGAAGGCCTCCAGCTTGCGCAAATGCGCACCGTCTTCCTGGCGATAGGGTTGCCAGACCAGCGGTCGCGCCGCCCACTGCGCTCGCACAAACGAATCTTCGCCGCGGACAAAATTGAGATCGCAGGCCCACAGCAATTCGTCATATCGAGCCTGCGGCAAAAACGGCAAGGCGCGCACTTCGAGAGCACCCCGTCGCCACGGCCCGCAATCATCGGCGGCCGCACCAAAAAACGACCGCACCGCCGGCAGCAACGTGTCGCCCGGCACCGCGACCACCACCGGTTTTGCATCCTGCGCCATCGCTGCCAGCAATTCGGCAGTGGGAGCATCGTTATAGGCAAACAACGATACCGTTAAGGTGTTCTCCGTAATATCTGTCAAGCCCACGTCGCGCCAGAAAGCCTGTCGCGCTGCAGCGTCAAAAGCCGCCCTGCGCGATTGCAGGTCCGCCTCGCGCAACAAACCACCGGTGGCAGGCGTGAATCCGGGAAAGAAAAAATAGCGCGGCAATGACAATCGCGGGTGCGGCGATGACAGCCCGTGGTGTTCATCCACCCAGGATTCGGCGCTCAGGTATTCGAGCACAATCCACAACGGCGGGCGGGTGTTAGCTGCCATCGCAGCAATGTAGGCTTCGGGCAATCCGCAACCAAAGGCTTCGATGACAACCGCTGCATTCTCAGGCTCCGGTGCCGCATCCTGCCAGAGACAAACGGTGATTCCATCGACTTGCTGCAGCGGCGCAGTGGCATCAAAGGCAGGATGCAATGCGTGCAACGTGGGCAGGTCATCAATCCACAGACGGATGTGCAGTCCGTGTTCGCGATGCAGTATCCGCGCCAGACGCCAGCAGACGCCGGCATCGCCGAAGTTATCGACAACCTTGCAAAAAATATCCCATGTCTTCGGAATGTAATGCACAGCAACCTTAAACGGACCCGATTATGCAATGCCGCACAACGGCGGTGGCTTTACACAAAACGCAGACGAAAAAAAACCGGGCTTGCGCCCGGTTTTTCTGGAGCGTCCAGCTTAGGCAGCCTGGATGTTGCTCGCTTGTTGCTTGCCCTTGTTGCCGGCGGTGATGTCAAACGTCACCTTCTGGCCTTCTTTAAGGGTTTTAAAACCGTTCATGTTGATGCCCGAGAAATGGGCAAAGAGGTCTTCGCCACCGCCGTCCGGGGTGATGAAGCCGAAACCTTTAGCGTCGTTGAACCACTTAACAGTACCTGTTGCCATGATGATGTCTTCCTTTTGAGGATGGTTAATTTTCGGCTTGCGCCGAGCATCGTATTTAAATCTCACAGCCCCAAAAGCACGAACACCACATACTGCTAACGCGGGAACCGCTGACTTTCAAGCACTTGAAACCAAACACGCGTTGCCGTTATACGTAATGCCCGTGACAGCGTCAAGCGCATTGTGGAACCCGATTACGGTGCTAAATAATTATCAATAAAATCAAATACTTATAAACGCCCTTGCGGGACTGGTGCACCGCAATTTTTGTCATCTTTTTGGCACTGGCTGACACCTCTCCCAGCCGTTAACGTCAATCCTGACGATGGCGGGCGGGCGCCGGCAGCCGCTTATAAGCAGCACTCCTGTCGCTGACGCGTCGCAGCAGTAAGCACGGCGGCGGCGCTGACCGGTGTCGGCAACGCGCTCGCTTGCAGCAATTTTGCAGTGATTGTTCCAACACAAACCGGAATCGTGATGAACAGTGCCAGTATCAGCAAGTACTCCATCGCGGCCCTCTGACAAACTCAGGATTGGGGTGGTACGGGTGACCGAACGCGCGTGCGCCGCCGGTCCAGCCACCACGCAAACACCGGAAGCATGAAGAATCCTCCGGGCATCACCACCAGCACCAGATATGGACTCAATCGCGACAGCCGCCCGAGGTGGTCACGCAACTCCGCCCGCTCTTCCGCTGTCCAGCTCTGGCCGTTACGCGGCCTCATCAGAATGGGCACCAGGCCGCGTGTCTGCTGCATTTCGGTCAGCAGACGCTGCTTTTCGCGTTGCGTCAGATTGCTGACCGATTGAAAAGTCCGGCGGGCGTGACTGCGGATGATGTGGAACGGCAGCATCGAACTGCTGGAGCCAATGGTCAGGAGATCGTCTGATAATAAAGGTTTTGCGGATGGTTGGCTTGGGCAAAAAAGAACCAGCGCTCGGCAATCAGGCCGCCGAACTGCACCGCGCAAGCCAGCCACAGCAGGGCTGGTGCCGGCACCGCCAGAGTCGCGGCCAGCAGCAATACCGGAATCACGAAGGCGCCAGCAAGGAATACCCATTTCACCGCGCGCAAGGCACCCGGGCTGCGGCCGTGGAAAAATTCGCGGGTATTGAACGACCCGCCCATGAAACCCTGGGATTTCTGCGCGATTTTCGGATGTTTGATGCCGATCGCCGTCTGCAGGCTGGAACGCGGCTTCAACCGGGCATTGCGTTGCAGCGAGATCACGCGGGTCAGCAGTCCTGCAACAGTCAACGCCATCGCCCAGGCCACGACGCAAGCAGTCAATGTTTCGCCACGCTGCCCGGCCAGTGCCGCCGCCAGCGTGACACCCGAAGCGCTGCCGAGGATGGTGAAGTTGACCAGCGTCAGCGGCGACGCCCATTCCTGCAGAAACTTGATACAGGCGTAAATCATCCCCGTGCACAGGAACAGCCCCAGGCACAGCAGCACACCTGCAACCCCAAGCAGCAAGGTTCCGGAAACACCCTGCCAGTGCGCCCAGCCATAGGCCGCGACCAGCGCGATGAACGCCGGCAGCACGATGACCTCGCGTGACAGCCACGAGGTGCGCCACATCGCCGCCGAGCGCCACGCCCGCTCCGGATGCCCAAGGTGAAAAAAAGAAGCCAGCAGTCCACCGGCCAACAGCAACAATGCCAATACGCTGCCGGTTGGGTAAAACCCCGGCGACGGTGCTGCCGCCATGCCGGCAGCCACCACTGCTTCAATCACAAACAGCGCGAGGAACAAACCCTGCCCCGCACCGATCAGAACAGTCAACAGGATGACCGAGAGCGCCGGATTCATGCCGAATAACGATGAACGATAAATGATGGATGATGAATGCAACCGGGGCGGCGGTCAGGATTCATCCTCGAACCATCGCCTGTCATCCCTTGCTTAGCGGCTACCATGACGTCACGTCGTCGAGCGACGGATCGCGCACGCCCGGCTTGGGCAGCCGGCCGTCGATCTTCAGCGGATTATCGGCGCGTTCGAGTTCGTCTTCATGAATGCGCATCTCCGTCCTGCGGCGCGGAAGGTAATGATTGGCCGGCTGAGTGCCCCATTCCGGCATCAATGCGTAACCCGAATTCTCACGGATGGCTTTTGACACCACCGACTCTTCATCGTGTATGTCGCCGTAGAGCCGCGCATTGGTCGGACAGGCCAGCACGCAGGCCGGCTTGCGTTCCGCCTCAGGCAGCTTCGCGTCATATAGGCGGTCCACACACAAGGTGCATTTTTTCATCACCTTCTGGTGCTCGTCGATTTCGCGCACGCCATACGGACAGGCCCAGGCGCAGTATTTACAGCCGATACATTTGTCGTAATCAACCAGCACGATGCCGTCTTCAGGACGTTTATAGCTGGCCCCCGTCGGGCATACCGGCACGCAGGGCGGATCCTCGCAATGCAGGCAGGATTTGGGGAAATGCACGGTCTGCGTATTCGGAAATTCACCGACCTCGAAGGTCTGCACGCGGTTGAAAAACGTGCCGGTCGGATCGCGGTCGTACGGGTTGTCATCCGACAGGAAGCCGGCTTCGCCGGAAGTATTCCATTCCTTGCAACTGGTGACGCAGGCATGGCAACCCACGCAAACGTTGAGGTCGATGACCAACGCGAGCTGGGTCATCGCGAGCCCTCCTCTGACCAAGGTTTTTTTGATTTCATCACTTGTAATCCCCCTTGCCAGCCACAAACGCCTGCCACAGTTTTCTCACCTTGCTGGTTCCGGGCGCCGCCGGCACCGGCGCAAACTGCGGCGAAGTTTCCGCCGGTTCATCAGCGCCGGCTTTGCGGATGCGTACGCGCACGTCGTACCAGCCCGCCTGTCCGGTCACCGGATCGGAATTGGACATGCGCCGGCCACCGGCCGCCGGCAGTTCATCGGCAATCACGTGGTTCAGCAAAAAGCCGCGCTGCGCTTCGTTGGCATCCGGCGCTAGATGCCATGCCCCCTGTGCTTTACCTATGGCGTTCCAAGTCCACACGGTCCCGGGCTCGACCGCTTCGCTGACCCGGCACATGCAGCGCACGCGGCCATGCATCGATTCGACCCAGATCCAGTCGTCATCGGCAACGCCGTAAGAGCTTGCCGTTTTTACATTTATAAACAAATAGTTATGAGCATGTATCTGGCGCAGCCAGGCATTCTGTGAATCCCAGGAGTGATACATGGCCATCGGGCGCTGGGTAATCGCCGCCAATGGGTACTGCGTGGTATCGGTCGCCTGCACTTCCAGCGGCGCGTAATAAAACGGCAGGGGATCGCAGTACATGGCAATGCGCTCGCGCAGGTGCGCCGGCGGACGCCGCGCGGATTCGCCGCGCCCCTCAGCCGCCATGCGGAATTTCTGCAGCACCTCGGAATAAATCTGGATCACGACAGGATCGGTGTAGCGGCGCACCCGCGTGCGCTGCGCCCACTCGTGGTAGCCCTGATTCCAGTTGCGCATGTACTGGTACGAACGCGGAAGACGATGGTGAAACACGCAGTTGTTCTTTTCGTACATCTCCCACTGTTTCGGGTTGGGTTCGCCAACCATGGTTTTCTCGCCGCCGCGCCCGCGCCAGCCGGCGAGGAAACCGATGCCCGAGCCGGGTTCAGTTTCGTAATTGACAATGAAATCCGGGTAATCGCGATATTTCCGCGCACCGTCCGCAGTCACAAAAGCCGGAAACTTCAGTCTTGATGCGAGTTCGATCAGCACTTCCTGGAAAGGTTTGCATTCACCCTTGGGCGGCACCACCGGAATGCGCACCGAGTCTGCTGGTCCGTCGAATTCCGAGATCGGCCGGTCGAGCATGGACATCACGTCGTGGCGCTCGAGGTAAGTGGTGTCCGGCAACACCAGGTCGGCGAATGCAGTCATCTCCGACTGGAAGGCATCACAGACGATCAGGAACGGAATTTTGTGTTCGCCATTCGCGTCGCGATCATTGAGCATCTTGCGCACCTCGACGGTATTCATCGACGAATTCCATGCCATGTTGGCCATAAAAATCATCAGCGTATCGATGCCGTATGGGTCGCCGCGCCAGGCATTGGTGATCACGTTATGCATCATGCCGTGCACGGCCAGCGGATATTCCCAGGAGAACGCCTTGTCGATGCGCACCGGCCCGCCGTCGGCATCCACAAACAAATCATCAGGCCCCGCCGGCCAGCCCAGCGCCAGTCCGGCAAGGGGAGTATCCGGCCGCACCGCTTCCGGCCCCTTCGGCGGTTTGGCGACCGGGGGAATCGCCCGCGGGAACGGCGCCTTGTGGCGGAAACCGCCGGGGCGGTCGATGGTCCCGAGCACCGACATCAGGATCGCCAGCGAACGCACCGTATGAAAACCGTTGGAATGCGCGGCCAGGCCGCGCATCGCATGAAAGGCCACCGGATTGCCGGTGACGGTGTCGTGTTCCTGCCCCCAGGAATCGGTCCAGGCAATCGGCAATTCGATTTTCTGATCGCGAGCGGTGATGCCCATTTCGTGCGCCAGACGGCGGATGCGCGCCGCCGGAATGCCGGTGATGCCCTCAGCCCACTCGGGCGTGTATTCCTTGACCCGCTCCAGCAACAGCTGGAATGCCGGTTTGACCGGAGTGCCGTCCTCAAGACGATAGTCGCCGAGCAGCGCGGGGTCCGCACCGGCGCTGTGGTTGGGCACTGCGCGCGCAGTATGGCGATCCCACCATAACTGGTCATGGCGATGATCGGGGTTGTCGCCCTTCGGCGCTTCACCCGAGCGCACCGGCATGCCGTGCTGCGCGCTCGCCGAATCCATGTTGATCAGGTAGCCGGAATTGGTGTATCGCGCGAGGAAGTCGCGGTCATAAAGTCCGGTATTGATGATCTCATGCGTCAGCGCGAGCAGCAGCGCGCCGTCGGTACCGGGACGGATGGGCACCCATTCGTCGGCAATCGCCGAATAGCCGGTGCGCACCGGATTGACTGAAATAAAGCGGCCGCCACGACGCTTGAATTTCGAAATGGCAATTTTCAGCGGATTGGAATGATGATCCTCTGCGGTGCCGATCATCACGAACAACCGGGCGCGATCGAGATCGGGCCCGCCGAATTCCCAGAAACTGCCGCCGATGGTGTAAATCATGCCCGCGGCCATGTTCACCGAACAGAAGCCGCCATGCGCTGCGTAGTTCGGTGTGCCGAACTGGCGCGCGAACATGCCGGTCAGCGCCTGCATCTGGTCACGCCCGGTGAACAGCGCGAATTTTTTCGGGTCGGTGGCGCGGATTTTGCGCAGGCGCTCTTCCATCAGGCTGAACGCTTCATCCCAGCTGATCGGCTCAAACTCCCCCGCGCCACGCTCCGCGCCCGCTTTGCGCCGCAACGGCCGGGTCAGCCGCGCCGGAGAATACTGTTTCATGATGCCCGAGGCGCCCTTGGCGCAGATCACGCCCTGGTTCAGCGGATGCTCGGGATTGCCTTCGATATAACGCACCTCGCCGTTTTTCAGGTGCACCCGGATGCCGCAGCGGCAGGCGCACATGTAGCAGGTGGTGTTTTTGGTTTCGGCCTGGTCAGGAACGGTCTGGATGCGGGCATTCATGGCTGTTGATTTTGCTCGTAATGTGCTCCATATGTGCTCGAAATGTGCTCGAAAAAAGATCGAAAAATCGAACAGTCATTTTAAATGCACTGCAGCACCCGCTGTGGCGAAATTACTTATGAGTCCATTAAAGCGGGCTGGCCTTCAAGACTTCTGATCCATCCATTTGCTGACCTCTGGCATAGTCCAGTTCTGCAGGCCTTCGATCAGACGCTGCGGATCGGTCTCGACCATAATCATGCCGCGATGTTCGGCGCGGATGAAACGTTCGGCCACGGCATGATCGAGAAAATCCACCAAACGGTCATAAAAACCGGCGACGTTGAGGAGGCCGCAGGCTTTGCGATGCACACCGAGCTGGGTCAACGTCAGCACTTCAAAAGTTTCATCCAGCGTACCCATGCCACCCGGCAGCACGATGAACGCGTCGGCCATTTGGGTCATCATCACTTTGCGCTCGTGCATCGACTCGATCACGTGTAATTCGCTGAGGCCTTTGTGCACAACTTCGTGCTCCAGCAGCCGGCGCGGTGTAATGCCAACTACGTGCGCTTTTGCCGCGATTGCCGCTTCCGCCACCACACCCATCAAGCCGACTTTGCCGCCGCCGAATACGATGCGGATATCGGCATCCGCGAGGATGCGCACCAGCGCCCGCGTGGCGTCAGCGTAAACTTCATTCCTGCCGGTGTTGGAACCGCAGAAAATGCAGACGGTCTGAACAGGCATGCTAATCCTCGAATCCGCAAACACAGGCTGCCAATTGTAGACCAAAGGATTTTTTCCCTGAGTGCTAACCCCATAGCCTCCTACGATGCGTTTATACCGCCTGACCGACTTTTAAAGGAAGCACGATGAAACCCTTAACCATCTCCTCCATCTCCCTGATCAGCGCCGCCGTCCTCGCCGCGCTGCCCGGGATCACTGCCGCGCAGAACGACACCGGCGGCAATGCTCTGACCATCTACAGCAGCGCGCGTCCCGGTGCCGTGCCGCCCGAGCTGTACCGCAGCGGCGGCAACGGCCAGGCGGTGCCCGGATATGCCGTGGTGCGCCAGCAGCGCGACCTCGCCCTTAATCGGGGCCGCAATACCGTACGTTTTACCGATGTCGCGGCACTGATCGACCCGACCACGGTCAGCTTCCAGTCGCTGACCGACCCGACAGGCACCAACGTCATCGAACAGAATTTCCAGTTCGATCTGGTCAGCGTGCAGAAAATGATGGAAAAATATGTTGATCGCCGCATCAGTGTCGACCAGGTGCGCGGCAACAGCACCGAATCTTTCAGCGGCACCCTGCTGTCGGCCAACGACAGCGGGCTGGTACTGAAACGCGATGACGGCAGCATCCAGACCCTGCCCCACAACGCCGGCGTGCGCCTGCCCGAACTGCCCGGTGGTCTGATCACCAAACCGGCACTGGTGTGGGACGTCAACGCCAACCGCGCCGGCACCCACAACACCCAGGTGTCGTACCAGACCACCGGCATCACCTGGTGGACCGACTACAACGTCACCTATCAGGAAGGCGCCAACGCCAACAGCTGCAAACTCGACGTCGCCGCCTGGGTCAGCATCATCAACCAGTCCGGCGCCAGTTATCCCGACGCCAAACTGAAACTCGTCGCCGGCGACGTGCAGCGCGCGCAGCCGCCGCAGGGCCGCGTCTACGCAGCTTCTCCGCAACGCGCCCTGGCGAGCGAAATGAGCGCCAAGGGCTTCGAAGAAAAAGAATTCTTCGAATACCACCTCTACACCCTGGGCCGGCCCACCACACTGCCCGATAACTCGACCAAACAGATCGAACTGTTCCCGGCAGTCCGCGCCGTGCCTTGCGAAAAAAACCTGGTCTACACCGGTGCCGCCGGCATGCGTCCCTACGGCAGTCCCGCCACCGACCGCAACTATGGCGTGCAAAGCAATAAGAAGGTCGACGTGTATCTAACCTTCAAAAACGCCAAGGAACAGAACATGGGCATGCCGCTGCCCGCAGGCCGCATCCGCGTCTCCAAACTCGACGAGACCGACAAAACCCTCGAATTCATCGGCGAAGACGTCATCGACCACACCCCGCGCAACGAACAACTGCTGATCAAACTCGGCTCCGCCTTCGACGTCGTCGGCGAACGCCGCCAGGTCAACTTCACGGTCGATACCTCACGCAAAACCATGACCGAGGAAATCGAAGTCAAAGTCCGCAACCAGAAAAAAGAATCCGTGGCCGTCATGGTCAAGGAAAACCTCTACCGCTGGAGCAACTGGCAGATCACCAGCAAGAGTCATGAATATCGCAAGGATGATGCGCGGACGGTGTCGTTTCCGGTGAAGATTGCGGCGGGTGGCGAAGCGGTGGTGCGGTATACCGTTACTTACAACTGGTAAGCAACGATAAACGGACACGGTTGAGGATGGCTTTGGGCTGACCTATGATGAGCAGCGTTTAGTCGCTAACTATCAATTAATACACGTTAGGTCTTCAAATGGATCGTGCTTGGCTTCGTTCAGCACAAAAACTGGAGTTTCGTGATCCCGCTCCCTTCTTGATAAGGCTGCGGAAGCTAGAAATAGAGATCGCAACATCCAACACAGCGAAGAAGATCAAGAATCTACGAACTAAAGGAGCTTCGAGAACTGCGTGAAGCGGCGATTTTCTGCCACGGTATGGGTCAACGCATTGGTCAAACCGTATACGTTGGCAGAGGCGAATCGCAAGACTATGATTTCGTCGCATCTTGGGTCGTAGGCGGTCAACAACATTTAGCGCCAGTTCAACTCAAGGAGGTGGTGCCGCTCGATCTGAATCCAAAGGCATCCGTGCAAGCGATCGTCAATGCCTTGACGAAATACGTAGATTCAGAGCAACTTACTGTCGCAATTCACCTAAATCAACAGGTACGCTTTGACCCGGCCCAACTGGTAGTACCAACTTTGCACATCGCTGCTCTTTGGGTATTCGCATCAATAACGCCAGACCAATCCACTTGGGGCCTGTGGGGCAACTTCATGGAGACGCCATCTGGCCTTCGCTATGAATATCCAGCCTAACAGCAAGAACATAAACATCAAAACCGCCGGGGGCAGCCCGGCGGCTGGTCACTTTCTCTTGCTTCGCCAAGAGAAAGTAACCAAAGAGAAGGCGACCCAGGCTCGCCGCCCTTCGGGTTCCCTGCGCTGCTCGCCGATTCAGGCGGCTGC
>JAYUYQ010000161.1:0-5202 GCA_043752435.1 Betaproteobacteria bacterium | reverse complement strand
GTTCCTTGCGGTATTCCGCAGGCAAACTACGTATCACCGATTCGCGCACATAAGGCGGATTGCTCAGAATCAGGTCGTAACGCTGATCGGTGAGGTTGTTGAACAGGTCGGAATGGATCAGTTGCAGGCGTTGCGTCAACTGATGTTCACGTACATTGCGGCGCGCAACTGTAAGTGCCGGGCTGGAAATGTCCACGCCATCCACTTGCGCGCGCGAAAAGGTATGCGCGGCAACGATGGCGAGGCAACCGGATCCCGTACACAGATCCAATATCGTTTGCGGCGACTGGCGAGGTTTCAGCCACGGTTGCAGGCGTGATTGCAGCAGTTCGGCAATGTATGAACGCGGCACGATGACGCGTTCATCGACATAAAACCGGTGCTCTCCCAGCCAGGCTTCGTGCGTCAGGTAGGCGGCGGGGATGCGTTCGGTAATGCGGCGGTCGAACAGTTGCTCTGCGCGCTGCGCGATTTTCGGTGATACCGGATGGTCGAGTTGCGCGGCGAGGGCCTCGAACGGGCAACCCAGCGCATGCACCATCAGCCAGGCGGCTTCATCGTCGGCGTTGAGTGTGCCGTGACCGTAGGCGAGTCGGGCGCTACGGAAGCGCTTGCCTGCGGCGGCGATGAGTTGCCGCGGGGTGTTTTGCTGTGCGGTGGGTGTTGACGCGCGAGACACTTAAAATATCAATAAAAACATATACTTACAAATTTTCGCTGCAGTTTAAATTGATTAACCCAGCGCATCCAGGTTGAGCTTGATGCTCGACAGGTCATCGTTGATGCCACTGGTGGTTCTGCCATTTTCGCTGGGTGGCGGGGTTTTCGCCGCGCTGCCGCCTGTGGGTGCGTTGCTGATCAGATTGTGCAGATTGCTCGGCGAGTCGGCGTTGGCCAGCGCCTCGTCCATGGTGATACGCCCGGCCCGGTAATGTTCGAACAAGGCCTGCTCAAAAGTTTTTGATCCCGGCGACAGACTTTGCTCCATGGCGTCCTTGATCTGGTTGATCTCGCCGGCTTTGATCAGTTCCTGGATATGTTTGGTGTTGAGCATGACCTCGACCGCAGCGACGCGTTTGCCGTCAACGGATTTGACCAGGCGCTGCGAGATCACGCAGCGCAGCGCGATCGACAGATCGGCCTGCAGGCTCTCGCGCGCTTCGCGCGGGAAAAAACCGATGATGCGGTTCAGCGCGTTGTAGCTGTTGTTGGCGTGCAGCGTGGACATGCACAGGTGGCCCGTCTGCGCGAACAACAGGCAACTCTGCAGGGTGGTCTTGTCGCGGATTTCACCGATCATCAGCAGATCCGGCGCTTCACGCATGGCGCTGATCAACGCGTTTTCGTAGCTGTGGGTGTCGACGCGGACTTCGCGCTGGTTGACGATGGATTTTTTGTGTTTGAAGATGAATTCAACCGGGTCTTCAATGGTCAGGATGTGTCCGCTGCGGACGGTGTTGCGGTAGTCGATCATCGACGCCATGGTGGTCGACTTGCCGGAACCGGTGGAGCCCACGACCAGGATCAGGCCGAGTTTTTCCATGATTACTTCCTTCAGCACCGCGGGCAGGCCCAGGCTGTCGAAGGCCGGGACGTCCGGCTTGACGAAACGGATCACCATCGCCACGGTGTTTTTCTGCAGGAAGATGTTGACGCGGAAATTGCCCATCTCGCCGCCGCTCTGGGCAAAGTTCATCTCGTGTACGGTTTCGAATTCCTTGATCTGCACCTCAGTCATCAGCTCGTAGCTGATTTTTTTGACCTGTTCGGGATCCAGCGCCTGACTGTTGATCGGCATCACTGTGCCGTTGATCTTGATCTGGATCGGGGCGCCGGAGGTGAAAAACATGTCCGACGCCTGCTTGTCGGCCATCAATTTGAACAGTGGTGTGACGAACATGATGGTTCCCCTGTTATGCCCGTTGCGGACTGTCGCCGTAGGTGGCGTTCAGACCATTCTGCCAACTCATTTTGCCAACTATACCCGGCCTTGCAAAGCGCTGTCGGTCCGGCGTTGAACCGCTTGTTTAATCGTCGCTGCGCAGCAGGTCGTTGATGCTGGTTTTGGCGCGGGTTTTGGCATCCACCCGTTTGACGATGACTGCGCAGTAGAGGTTGCATTTGCCGTCTGCCGAGGGCAGCGAACCTGAGACTACGACGGAACCGGCAGGTACGCGGCCGTAAATTATCTTGCCCGAGGCACGGTCATAGATCTTGGTGCTCTGGCCAATGAACACGCCCATCGAAATCACCGAGCCTTCTTCAACCACCACGCCTTCGACGATTTCCGAACGTGCACCGACGAAACAGTTGTCCTCGATGATGGTCGGATTGGCCTGCAGCGGTTCAAGCACGCCGCCGATGCCGACGCCGCCCGACAGATGCACGTTTTTGCCGATCTGTGCGCAGGAGCCTACGGTGGCCCAGGTATCGACCATGGTGCCTTCATCGACATAGGCGCCGATGTTGACGAACGACGGCATCAGGATCACGTTTTTGGCGATGAACACCCCGCGGCGCGCAGCGGCGGGCGGCACCACGCGGAAGCCGCCAGCTTTGAAAGCAGCCTCATCGTAGTTGGCGAATTTCGGCGCGACCTTGTCGTAATAACGCGTGGTGCCGTCTTGCATCATCACGTTGTCCTGCAGCCGGAACGACAGCAGCACGGCTTTTTTTGCCCATTCATTGGTCTGCCACTGACCATTCTTTTTTTCCGCGACGCGCAGCGTGCCGGCGTCGAGCAGGTTGATGGTGTCATCGACGGCGCGACGCACATCAACGGGTGCGGTGGCAGGCGACAGTGCGGCGCGGTTTTCCCAGGCTTGTTCGATGATGTTCTGCAGTGTTTGCATGTCAGGTTCCTTTTTTACAGTGAGGCGGCAAACCGCCGCAGGCGGTGCGCCGCTTCCACACATTCGGCTACGCTGGCGACCAGCGCGATGCGTATCCGACCGGCACCCGGGTTGATGCCGCGCGCTTCACGCGCGAGATAACTCCCGGGCAATACGCTGACTCCTTCGGCGGCATATAGACGGCGGGTAAATTCGACATCGTCGATCGGCGTTTTGAGCCACAGGTAAAACGCAGCATCCGGCCATTCTGCCGGAAGCACTGGCCGCAGGATGTCGATTACCGCCTTGAATTTTTCCAGGTACAGCGCACGGTTGGCGACGACATGCGCCTCGTCTTTCCAGGCCGCGATGCTGGCTTCCTGCAGCGGCGGGCTCATTGCACTGCCGTGATAGGTGCGATACAGATAAAACTTTTTCAGAATCGCGGCATCACCGGCGACGAAACCCGAACGCATGCCCGGAACGTTGGAGCGTTTCGACAGGCTGGAGAACACCACCAGGTTGCGGAAATCGGCGCGACCGAGTTGGAACGCAGCGGCGAGTGCACCCAGCGGCGGTCGGGCTTCGTCGAAATAGATCTCCGAATAACACTCGTCCGCGGCGATGACGCAGTTGTAACGATCGGCGTATTCGAACAGCCGTTTCCAGTCGGCAATGGTCAATACTTTGCCGGTGGGATTGCCCGGTGAGCAGACGTAGAGCAATTGCGCGCGTTGCCACAATGCATCGGGCAACTGTGCCGGATCAAAAGCGTAGTTGTCACCGGACAGGGTATTGATGAACTCGGGTTGCGCGCCAGCGAGCAGCGCCGCGCCTTCGTAAATTTGATAAAAAGGGTTGGGGCAGATCACCACAGGCCGGTCGTTACCGCCTTTGCCTTCATTCTTGCTGGTATCGATGACGGACTGGGCGAAGGCAAACAGGGCTTCACGGCTGCCGTTGACCGGCAGCACCTGAGTCGCTGGATCAGGCTGCGCGATGCCATAACGTCTGACGATCCACTGTGCGATGGTCAGGCGCAGGGCATCGCTGCCGAGCGTGGCCGGATAACCAGACAGCCCGCCAAGGCTGGCGACCAACGTGTCGCGGATGAAGGCCGGTGTCGGATGTTTGGGTTCACCGATGTGCAGGCTGACTGGCTTGACGGAGGCAGGGGGCTGATTGCCGGAGAGCAGCGTGGTCAGGCGCTGAAACGGGTAACTCTGCAGCTGGTCGAGGCGCGGGTTCAACACAATTCCGTCAGCGGGTCGGTGATCCGGAATCGAGCGGCGGCAGATCAGGCACATGCGCCAGCTTGAAGCCGCGCTGCACGTGCTGCGCGCTGACCGTGGTGAAAATGCCGCCGCGCACGTAGAACCGCGCCGTCAGGTGCATGTAACGCGGCTTGCTGGCGCGCACCAGGTCATCGAGAATCAGATTGGTTACCGCTTCGTGAAACGCACCTTCGTTGCGAAACGACCAGATATAGAGTTTCAGGCTTTTCAGTTCGATGCACCGTTTGTCGGGCACGTAATCCAGGATCAGGGTCGCAAAATCCGGCTGCCCGGTTTTCGGGCACAGGCACGTAAACTCCGGTATTTCCATGTGAATCCGGAAATCGCGCGCCGGTGCCGGATTGGGAAACGTCTCGAGTTCACGGGAAGGCTGTGTAGACATTAGCGGACGTATCTATTTAATGAAGCAATTCAGTTAAAATGCGCGCTGAATTCTACCCGTTTGGCTTCGCTATACAACTTTTTCTTGGCAGAACAGCACCTTGCGCCTCAAGCAGATCAATCTCGCCGGTTTCAAATCCTTCGTTGACCCCACGCATATCCCCGTGCCGGGACAACTGGTCGGCGTAGTCGGGCCCAACGGCTGTGGTAAATCCAACATCATTGATGCCGTGCGCTGGGTGCTCGGCGAAACCTCGGCGAAACACCTGCGCGGCACTACGATGCAGGACGTGCTGTTCAACGGTTCGGGCGACAGGAAGCCGGTCAATCGCGCCACCGTGGAGCTGGTGTTCGACAACAGCCTCGGCAAGGCCGCCGGACAATGGTCGAGTTATGCCGAGATTTCGGTCAAGCGCATGCTCGAGCGCGACGGCGATTCTTCGTATTACATCAACAATATCCATGTCCGGCGCCGCGACATTGCAGACATTTTCCTCGGTACGGGTCTGGGCAGTCGCGCTTACGCGATCATTGAACAAGGCATGATTTCGCGGGTGATCGAGGCCAAACCGGAGGAACTGCGGGTATTCCTCGAAGAAGCCGCGGGTGTTTCCAAATATCGCGAGCGCCGGCGTGAAACAGAATTGCGCCTGCGCGATACCCGCGAGAATCTGGCGCGGGTGGACGACATCCGC
>JAYUYQ010000160.1:0-5213 GCA_043752435.1 Betaproteobacteria bacterium | reverse complement strand
TCACTCGCCCCGACGGAACAGGCGGTCGAGGTCGGCGACCGAGAACTGGTGCCAGGTGGGCCGGCCGTGATTGCACTGGCCGGATCGTTCGGTGGCTTCCATGTCGCGCAGCAGCGCGTTCATTTCGGGCACGGTCAGTTTGCGGTTGGCGCGTACCGCGGCGTGGCAGGCCATGGTCCCCAGCAATTCGTTGCCGCGTTCGGTGGCGATGCGGCTGGCGCCGTATTCGCGCACTTCGTGCAGCACATCCAGCGCCAGGGCTTGGACATCAGCATCGGCGAGCAAGGCCGGCACGCCGCGCACGATCAATGCGCCGGGGCCCGCGGGTGCAATGTCGAAACCGAGTGCCTGCAATCCTTCGCGCTCGTCTTCGGTGGTGGCGACGTCCAGCGCTTCGGCAGCGAAATGAACGGGGACCAGCAGCGGCTGCATCGGGATCGTGCGACCATCGAGTGCAGTTTTGAGTTTTTCGTACATGATGCGTTCATGCGCGGCATGCATGTCGATGATGATCAGGCCGTTGCGGTTTTCGGCGAGGATATAAATGCCGGCGAGTTGTGCCAGCGCAAAACCCAGCGGGTGTTCGTCACCGGAGGGCGGCAATGCGGGAACCGCTGCGGCTTGCGTCAATGTCGCCGTGTCTGAGGCCGGCCGCGGCGCAAACAGTGTGGCGTACGCACCGGCGGGTTGTGCAATGCCCAGCATCATCGCACGCTGGTTGCGGTAAAACGGCGCGGCAGGTGTTGTTGTTGGTGATGACAGTGGCGTGGCTAAGGCCGGCGCAGAATCACCGGCCGAACGCGACAAGGTCTTGTGCAGCGCGTGGAATATGAACTGGTGTACCGCGCGCGAATCACGAAAGCGCACTTCGGCCTTGGCCGGATGCACATTGACATCGACCAGTTGCGGATCAATATCAAGAAATAATACAAAGGCCGGATGACGGTCGTGATGCAGCACGTCGGCATAAGCCTGGCGGATGGCGTGCGCCACCACCTTGTCGCGGATGCAGCGGCCATTGACGAAGAAATACTGTGCGTCGCGCGTGCCCTTGGCATGCGAAGGCGAACTGATTGCACCGCGTATCGCAATCTGGCCGCCGGATTCCTCGACCGGCAGCGCGCCGTCGGCAAATTCTTCGCCTAGTACGGCAGCAACGCGTGCGGTTAGCGACTGCGGTTTGACCTGCAGCCGGACGCGGCCGTTGTGAGTCAGCGCGAAGGCGACGTCAGGGCGGGATAAAGCTATGCGGCGGAAGGCTTCTTCGCAATGCGCGAATTCGGTCTGTTCGGACTTGAGGAATTTGCGTCGCGCCGGGGTGTTGAAATACAGCTCGCGCACGTCGATGCGCGTGCCGCGCGCGAGTGTCGCCGGTTCCGGCGCGCCCAGCGTCGGGCCTTCGGCGGTCACCCTGTAGGCGTGGCGCTCTTCAGCGCGGCGGCTGGTCAGTTCCATGCGCGATACCGAGGCAATGCTCGCCAGTGCTTCACCGCGAAAACCCAGGCTGGCGACATGTTCAAGGTCGTCGAGCGAGGTGATTTTGCTGGTGGCGTGGCGGGCCAGTGCGAGTGTGAGTTCGTCGCGGCCGATGCCGCTGCCGTCGTCGATCACTGAAACCTGCTTTACACCGCCAGCGGCGAGTTCGACACTGATCGCCTGAGCACCGGCATCAAGACTGTTTTCCAGCAATTCCTTCAGTGCGGACGCCGGGCGTTCGATCACTTCGCCTGCGGCGATCTGGTTGATCAGGAGTTCGGGCAGCAGGCGGATCGCGGACATGCGGGAATTATAAGCGGTGCACGACGGGTTATAAGCACAGCCGATGTGGGCATAAAGACCATGCACGGAATCGTCAGTCGCGAGGCGGTCGCCGCAGATTTTTGTCTTATAATCAACCCACATTGCGCACGACCGTGATGCCGTCGTCGTCGCCCAGATTCAATCGACACCCAATATCCAGTGCCAGTGAAGGGGAATTAATGGCTCAGACCATCGGAGTGCCCAAAGAAACAGCCGCGGGCGAAAAACGCGTCGCCACTGTTCCTGAGGCTGTTGAAAAACTGATCAAGCTGGGCTTCAAGGTCATGGTGCAGTCCGGCGCCGGCGATGCGGCGAATTGCAGTGACGACACTTATCGTGCTGCCGGCGCGGAGATTGCGGCGACTGCGGCCCAGTTGTGGTCCGGCTCCGACATCGTATTCAAGGTGGGTGTTCCGACGCCGGAGGATGTCGGCCTGCTGCGTGAAGGCGGCACGCTGATCGGCTTCATCTGGCCGGCGCAAAATCCGGAATTGATGCAGCAACTGGCGGCGAAAAAGGCCACCGTGCTGGCCATCGATGCGCTGCCGCGCACGCTCTCACGCGCCCAGAAAATGGATGCGCTGACGTCCCAGGCCGGCGTTGCCGGTTACCGAGCTGTCATTGAGGCTGCCAACGCCTTCGGCCGCTTTTTCAACGGCCAGATCACCGCCGCGGGCAAGGTTCCGCCGGCCAAGGTCTTCATCGCCGGTGCCGGCGTCGCGGGTCTCGCGGCAATCGGCACGGCAGCCAGTCTGGGCGCCATCGTGCGCGCCAACGACACGCGCGCTGAAGTGGCCGATCAGGTCGTTTCACTGGGCGGCGAATTCGTCAAGGTTGATTACGAAGAAGAAGGTTCTGGCGGCGGCGGCTATGCCAAGGTGATGAGCGAAGGCTTCCAGCAGGCCCAGCGCGAGATGTACGCCAAACAGGCCCGGGAGGTGGACATCATCATCACCACCGCGCTGATTCCCGGCAAACCCGCCCCCCGGCTGATCACTGCCGAGATGGTAAAGAGCATGAAGCCGGGCAGTGTCATCGTCGACATGGCGGCGGAGCGCGGCGGCAACTGCGAACTGACCGAACCCGGGCAAGCCGTGGTGAAGCACGGCGTGACCATCGTCGGCTACACCGACCTGACTTCCCGCCTGGCCAAACAGTCATCGACGCTGTACGCCAGCAACCTGTTCCGCCTCGCCGAGGAACTGTGCAAGACCAAGGACGGCATCATCAACGTCAATATGGACGACGATGCGATCCGCGGCCTGACCGTCATCAAGGACGGTGTGGTCACCTGGCCGCCACCCGCACCCAAGCTGCCGGCGGCACCGTCCGCTGCGGTTAAACCGGCAGTGGCGCCGCCGCCGAAGGCACATGGTCACGGCGCACGCGGTGCGCCGGCATCGGCCAAGAGCACGGCAATTACCTTTCTCATCGCGGCACTGCTGTTCTGGTTTGTCGGGGCTTATGCGCCGGCGGCCTTCCTCGGCCACTTCACGGTATTCGTGCTGGCCTGCTTCATTGGCTACATGGTGGTGTGGAACGTCACGCCCGCCTTGCATACGCCGTTGATGAGTGTGACCAATGCGATCAGCAGCATCATCGCCATCGGCGCGCTGGTGCAGGTGGCCCCCCCCGTCACCGGTGGAGTCGACCGGCCGGAGACGTGGATCCTCGGTCTCGCGGTGGTCAGCATCGCGCTGACCACCATCAACATGTTCGGTGGATTCGCAGTCACCCGCCGCATGCTCGATATGTTCCGTAAATAGGAGAGACGGAAAAATGTCTTCAAGCATCGCCACCGTCTCCTATATCGGAGCAACAATCCTTTTCATTCTCAGCCTCGGCGGGCTGTCGCATCCGGAGTCATCGCGGCGCGGCAACCTCTACGGCATGCTGGGCATGACCATCGCGGTGTTGGCGACTATATTCGGACCGCAGGTCACAGCACAGGGTTATGCCTGGATCATCGGCGCCATGGTGGTCGGCGGATCCATCGGTCTTTACGCCGCGCGCACCGTCAAGATGACCCAGATGCCGGAACTGGTCGCGCTGATGCACAGCCTGGTCGGTCTGGCCGCAGCGCTGGTCGGTTATGCCAACTATATTGACCCGGCCGCCTCCGGCCATCTGCAGGGCGTGGAGAAGGTCATTCATGAAATCGAGATTTACGTCGGCATCCTGATCGGTGCGGTGACGTTCTCGGGTTCGATCATCGCCTTTTGCAAACTCTCGGGCCGCATCGGCGGCAAACCGCTGCTGCTGCCGGGACGGCACTGGCTGAATCTGCTGGGCCTGCTGATCATTCTTTATTTCGGCCGCGAGTTCGTCCACGCTGAATCCATCGAGGCGGGGATGAAGCCGCTGATCATCATGACCGTGGTTGCGCTGCTGTTCGGCATTCACATGGTCATGGCCATCGGCGGCGCCGACATGCCGGTAGTGGTGTCGATGCTGAACAGTTATTCCGGCTGGGCGGCGGCTGCCACCGGGTTCATGCTGTCGAATGACCTGCTGATCGTCACTGGCGCGCTGGTCGGTTCGAGTGGTGCGATCCTGTCCTACATCATGTGCCGCGCGATGAACCGCAATTTCATCAGTGTTATCGCCGGCGGTTTCGGCACCGGTGGTGGTGCGCCGGCAAAGGCCAAAGGTGATGCGGAGCCTGTGGGTGAGGTTATTTCGATCAGCGCCGCCGAGACCGCTGAACTGTTGCGCGACGCAAAAAACGTAATCATCGTACCCGGTTACGGCATGGCAGTGGCACAGGCGCAGCACACGGTGTACGAAATCACCAAGCTGCTGCGCGAAAATGGCGTCAACGTGCGCTTCGGTATTCATCCGGTGGCGGGCCGCATGCCGGGGCACATGAACGTGCTGCTGGCCGAGGCCAGGGTGCCTTACGACATCGTGCTGGAGATGGATGAACTGAACCAAGACTTCCCGGATACCGACGTCGCCATGGTCATCGGCGCCAACGACATCGTCAACCCGGCGGCGCAGGACGATCCGACCAGCCCGATCGCCGGCATGCCGGTGCTGGAAGTGTGGAGGGCGAAGACTTCGATCGTCATGAAGCGCAGCATGGCCTCAGGGTATGCTGGAGTTGATAACCCATTGTTTTATAAAGAAAATAACAGGATGCTCTTCGGTGATGCGAAGAAGATGCTGGACGAGGTATTGGTCGCGCTGAAGTCCTGAGTTTTGATGCAGACAAAAAGGCCGCAGTTGCGGCCTTTTTGTTGGCGTCGCGCTGATATTCAAGCATGCAATTCGGCGCTGATGGTCACCGTTGGAAAACGCGGCGCTTCCAGTGTCGGTATTGATTTCAATCCCGAGCCGGTGCTGATCAGCACCACTTCTTCATCCGTCTTGATCCAGCCGCGCGCAATGGCCATGCGCAGCCCGACCAGGGT
>JAYUYQ010000159.1:0-12649 GCA_043752435.1 Betaproteobacteria bacterium | reverse complement strand
CAGCGCATCGGCCAGTGCTTCCAGCGCAGCTTCGAGATCAGCTTCCGCACCAGCGACCTTGGTCACCGCGCAACCTTCGGGCACCAGCACGCTGGGTTTTCCCGGGTAGGCAAAAAAGGACACCGGCGATTTGGCGCCGACCAGCAACAGCTGCCGCACATCCTTCAGCATCGCCAGCGCGTTGTCGACGACGAAGGGCAGTTGCTTGACCACGGCCCGCCCGGCACCACGCTCCATGCGTGCATTGTTGTATTCGGAAATCAGCGTGCAGCCGGTCTTGGCGGCGATGCGCGCGGCGTAATCCAAAGCCTTACCGCGCAGGGCTGCGCCGCCGAGCAGGATCGCTGCCGGCTGGCCGGCGGTCAGCGCACGCACGCCGCCGCTGATGGCGCTGTCCGGCACACGAGTCCGCGGCGCGGGCGCATTCACGGTGGCGGGACCATCGGCTTCACCCCATGCGGTATCCGCGGGCAGAATCAGTGTCGCGATCTGCCCCGGCGCCTTGCGCGCAGCTTCGACCGCCTTCGCGCCATCGGCGGCAACCGCCTGCGATGAACGCGATGTCAGTACCCAGTCCGACATCGGCCGCGCCACACCTTCAATGTCGGCGGTCAGCGGTGCGTCATGCTTGATGTGATAACTCGCGTGTTCACCGACGATATTGACTATGCCCGAGCGCGCCTTCTTCGCGTTGTGCAGATTCGCGAGACCGTTGCCAAGCCCCGGACCAAGATGCAATAAAGTCGCCGCCGGTTTACCCGCCATGCGGTAATAACCATCGGCGGCGCCGGTCACCACACCTTCGAACAGGCCAAGGATGCAGCGCACGCCTTCAACGCGATCCAGCGCCGAGACAAAATGCATTTCCGAAGTGCCGGGATTGGCGAAGCAGACATTGACGTCGCCGTTCAGCAGCGTGCGCACCAGGCTCTCTGCGCCGTTCATAAAATATCCTTTATAATCAGATACTTATAATTATTCATCGTCAGCGTAACGTGATAACACGCAATTGAGACGTAGCGGGTAGTCAGGAATTGATTCTGAATGACTTTGCTGATCGCGTCAGCCATTCCAAATAAAAACCGACAACGACAATCGAATCAATGCTCAGATAAAGGCGCAACAGTAAGCAAGTCGTACAATCAAGCATCACATTGAGAACGTTTAAATAGTGGGCTAGCCCTAAGATCGCCTTTATGCGCAAACTAAAACCCGTCACCCCCGGCGAACTCTTGCTGGAAGAGTTCCTGAAACCCATGGGCATCACCCAGTACCGCCTGACCAAGGAAATCGATGTCCCGGCGCAACGCATCGGTGAAATCGTCGCAGGCCGCCGTACCGTGACCGCCGATACCGATCTGCGCCTGTGCCGGTTTTTGGCCTGTCGAACGGCTACTGGCTGCGCGCACAGGCTGCTTATGACACCGAAGTAGCGGAACGCACCCTCGGCCGCAAGCTGGCAAAAATCAAGCCCTGGGCAGAACTCGCCACCCCGAACTTGTAACCCAATAAGCAAGCAGTGCAAACCCGTAACCGGAGGATTTAATGCTGATCGTCGATTCACAAGTACATATCTGGGGCGCCAACACGCCGGAGCGGCCCTGGCCGGCGCGCGCGCATGCGCAGCGCGAAATTCCGCTGGGCCACGAGCAATTGCTCAAAGACATGGACGAAGCCGGCGTTGACCGCGTAGTGATCGTGCCGCCGTCCTGGGAAGGCGACCGCAACGACCTCGCCATCGCTGCCGCCAAGGCGCACCCCGACCGCTTCGCGATCATGGGCCGCTTCAATCCGGAAGCGCCGGATGCAAAAACCACAATCAAGACCTGGCTGCAACAACCCGGCATGCTCGGCATGCGTTTCGCGTTTCACATCCCCGTTCTGCAACAGCCGCTGGTTGAAGGCAAGTTTGACTGGGCGTGGGCCGAGGCCGAAAAACTCGGCATCAAGCTGATGGTGCTGGTGCCGCAGGATTTTGTTCACGTCATTGACGACGTCGCCGCGCGTTATCCGGACCTCAAAATCATCATGGACCACATGGCGCTCAGCAGCGGCAAGCCGGAAGCAGAAACCTTCCGCGATTTTGACAAGCTGCTGCCCATCGCCAAACGCCCCAACGTCGCGGTCAAGGCCAGCGCACTGCCCTCTTACATCGCCGACCCGTATCCCTTCAAAAAAGTGCAGGCCCATGCCAAACGCGCCTACGAGGCCTTCGGCCCGAAACGCCTGTTCTGGGGCAGTGACTGGTCACGCTCGCCGGCGCCCTACCGCGAACATGTCGACATGTGGCTGAAGGATGCACCGTGGCTGAAGGAAGCCGACAAGGAATGGGTGCTGGGGCGCGGGGTTTGTGAGTGGCTGGAATGGAAGATGCCGTAACGCAAACAAGCTGCGTGACATTCACCTTGCCCTTCACCCCTCTCCACATGGGCCCAGCCCTGGTCATCAAGACCGTTGGCGGTCGCCATTTCAGCGTTTTGATATTCGGCATCGCACAGGTGGCGATGGACATCGAACCGCTGGTCGGCATCATCCGCGGCTGGGATGTGCTGCACGGCTGGACGCATACTTATGCGGGGGCAACGCTGATCGGCATCGCTGTGTTCTTGTTTGCCACGCCGCTGTGCAACTTGATCCTGCGCCGCTGGAACTGCGAACTCGAACACCACAAACTGCACTGGCTGCGCTCGCCGGAACCGGTCACGCGGCTGGCGGCGGCCAGCGGCGCTTTCATCGGCACCTTCAGCCATGTACTGTTCGACAGCCTCATGCACGCCGACATGTTGCCGCTGCGCCCGTGGTCAGCTAATAACGCGCTGCTCGGGCTGATGAGCATCGACACGTTGTATTTCGCCTGCTTCATCGCCGGGCTGGCCGGCGTGGCGATCTGGTTCGCATGCGAAAATAGAAACAGACGGTCCTGAGCCACGCGCTGTTGCGTTAAACTGCAGCGGCAATGATCGAATCCCTGCTCCTCACCGCAACCCGCATTCTCACCTTCGAGCAGCAACGGCGGTTGACGAATGCCAGCAGCTTTTTCTTCGAACGCGATGGCCGGCTGTTCCTGGTGAGCAGCCGGCATGTGATGCTCAACGAGCCGAGCAAGCACCTGCCCGACCGGATCGAGATTGAGCTGCATGTCGATCCGGAGAACATGGTCAAATCCATCACGTTCTCGATTCCGCTATACCGCGACGGCAAACGGCTGTGGCGCCAGGGCACCGATTCCGCCGGCGGGATCGACGTCGCCGTCATCGAGATCGAACGCAGCGCGCTGCCGGAAACGGTGGTCTATCGCGCCTTCACTCCGGAACACATGTACAAGCCGCTCGAGCAAATCGAGGTCGGCACCCGGCTGCTGGTAGTCGGGTTTCCGCTGGGTTTCCACGACACGCTGCACCACATGCCGGTGGCGCGCCGCGCGGCGGTGGCCTCGTCATTCGGCCTGCGCTTCCAGGGCAAGGGGTATTTCCTCACCGATGCGCGCACCCATCGCGGCACCAGCGGTGCGCCGGTGGTGATGCGTATTCCGGGAGATGATTCACCGGTCGACAAATTGCCGTGGCGGCTGCTCGGCGTACACTCGGCGCGGCTCGATGTCGGCACGCGCGACACGGACCAGGACGAAGCGCTGGGACTGAACTGCGCGTGGTACGCCGATATCCTGATGACGCTGACGGAGGATTGATTACTGCGGGATTAGCCTGGATGCCCTACGGCTGGTCTTTTTTGTTATCGCTGCTGTTAACGTCGACCACGATCTGTCCCGCTTCCGGCGCCGCGTTTGATGACGGCGGCGTCAACCCCATCGACACATAAATCTCGGTCAGCTTGTCGATACCCATGTTGGCCGGTTTGACCCAATCCACCGGCACATAGAGCAGTCCGCCACCGATGGGCACCGGAGCCGACGGCACCAGCACCGCGAAATACCGCCGGCCGTCGATCTCGACCGGTTCGGCACTGGGCGCCAGTGCGAGCACCGCCACACCGTCGCCACCAAAAAAACACCACACTGCGCTCATCGCGCCGATATCGCCCTGCTTCTGCTCGAGCAATCCGACAAAACGATTGGTGAAATCGTACAACGGACCGATCAGCGGCACCCGTTTCAGCGTGACGTTGAGGAATCTTGCCAGCGGCCGCTTCAAACCAAGGCGCAACGCCGCCCCCAGCAAGTAAATCGCGCCCATCAGCACCAGCGTGCCCAGCAGATACGGCACCGGGGAATCGCCCGCAATCTTGTAGCCCAGCGCCGAAAAGAAATGACCGATGCCGCTGTCAGGTCCGATGTAACGATTTAGCACTCCGATCAACCAGTGCAGCACAGCCACCGTCAGCGCCAGCGGCAGGAACACCACCAGGCCGGCGAGCCAGGTGGCCACGATGGAATCAAAACCGCGTTTTAGGAACATGCATACTCCGGTAATGGTGATGCGAACGTCGCATCGCATACTCACCAGTTGCGGAGGCAGCGTCAAGCCTTTGGCGAGCTGGTTTATGCTCAACTCTGGAAGGCAGGAGGCAGCGATGAAAAAATGGCTCATGTCGGGGATCACCCACACCGTGGCACTGGCCATCGGTTTTGCCGTGGGCATTTACGCGCTGCCGATCCTGATCGCACCCACCGCGCCCACAGCCGACGACGTCACGGCGCAGTCCGGCGGCGCGCAGTTCACCGGCAAGTTCCGCCGCGACCTGAAGGACAGCGACCTTTTCCACTGGGGTGAGGGCACGGTTTCCGTCGGCCGCCGCAGCATCGTACTGATGGGCCGCATCGCGCCGGGACCGGATTACAAACTCTATCTGTCACCGGAGTTTGTCGAAACCAAGGCCGATTTCCAGCGCCTGAAATCACAAATGGTGCGTGTCGGCGACGTAAAGACCTTCGACAATTTCATCGTGCCGCTGCCGGAGTCAGTGGATCCCGCCGCCTACACCACGGTCATCGTCTGGTGCGAAACCTTTAATCAATTCATCACTGCAGCAAAATACCGCTGAGCGCCACCATGCCGGATACCCTCACACCCGCCACGGTTCTCGAATTCTGGTTCGGCAATGCCGGCGACGATACCGCCATCGCCCAGGCGCAACAGAAACTGTGGTGGTCGAAAAACGAGGCAGTTGATACCGATATCCGCAAGCGCTTCGGTGATCTGGTGGAAACCGCGGCCGCAGGAAAACTGGATCAATGGGCGCAGAATGCACGCGGCCGGCTGGCGCTGATCCTGCTGTTCGACCAGTTCCCGCGCAATATGTACCGCAATACGCCGCGGGCGTTTGCTTACGACCCGCTTGCCGGGAAACTGGCGCTGGAGGGCGTCGCCACCGGCGCTGACCGGGAATTACGCGCCATCGAACGCGTGTTTTTCTGCCTGCCGCTGGAACACAGTGAATCCGCAGAACTGCAGGAGCGCTGCGTCGCGCTGTTCACGGCGCTCGCCGCCGGCGCGCCCGAAGCCGACCGCAAAACCTTCAGCGGATATGTCGATTACGCGGTGCGCCACCGCGACGTGATCCACCGTTTCGGGCACTTCCCGCATCGCAACCGCATCCTTGGCTGCGCCTCGACGCCGGAAGAGATTGAATTCCTGAAACAGCCGGGATCGTCGTTCTAAACAAGCACCAATAGATATTCGTCACCCCGGCGCAAGCTTGGCCGGCATGACGGCATGGGTGGCGCTAAGGTAATTCCTCGACCTTCACCTGCACCCCGCGCCGCTCGCTGCTGCTGGTGCTGCTGCGGCCGAGAAGGACGGACTGGCTGTCGCTGCGCGATTCGTTGACGCCGCCGAGGTCCATCCATTCGCCAAGCCGTCCCGACACCGTGGTCACCACGCGCTGCACGTTGACGGTGCCACGCCGCCCGTCGTCAAAAGTTTCGCGCTGCGGATCAATATCCAGCGTAACCAAATTGCCCTGTACCCGCGGCACCACGCTGAAACCGGTAGTGGCATCGCGGTAGTCGGTGCCTTCGACCACGCGGTCAACAATCTGGCCGTTGACCACTGTGCGCACCACCTGCCGGCTGCGCACCGGGCGCGATTCGCCGACACGGATGAAGGCGCTGTAACCTTCGAGTACCTGGATCGACTGCGAGGTGCTGGAACTGCTGGAACGCTGTGAGTCAACCACACGCCCTCGCAAGCGATCATCACCATCGCGGAAAATCACGTTGCCACCGCTGCGCGAACCGCTGCCGGGTACGGTAATGCGTGCATTGTCGTTACCGATGCTGCCCGAGAGTTCGGTTTCACGCCGTTCACGATCCTGGTCGGTGTCCTGGCGCACGGTGATCAGCAGCCGCTTCGGCGCAGTATCAATGTCGGCCAGCACACGTTTCAGTTGCGCCATTTCGGCCGGGGTGGCACGGATCACAAGCTGGTTCTGGAACCCGCTGATGCTGGAATCGCGCCCGAGCAAGGGTTGCAGCACCGGGATCACCTGCTCGCTTTTGCGGTATTTGAGGGGCACGACCTCGACCGTGGTCTGCGCACGGGCGACCGGCGCCAACAACGCACAGCACAGCAAACCGGCCAGCAGTCCGGACCAGCGTCTCAATGTTGTGCTCATGACAATTTTAACGGTGTGGGTGACGTTTCAGTTTACCCGCCTCGCATCATTGCTGCAGCACCCGATGTTTCTAAAATTTCCCCTTTACAATCATACTGTTATTGATTATAGTCCGCGCATGCGAAGACTCCGGATACTTCTCATCGCACTGGCATTGCTGCCCTTACCCGCACTGGCGGACGAGACCGGCAATCCACCAGGCTTTAGCCAATCGACATCGCGATCGGCTGACGGCGTATTGGGCCACGCTCAGGAATTTGCACTGCGCGCGCTGAGTTTCATCGGCGTGCGGTACAAATGGGGCGGCAATTCGCCCGATACCGGTTTTGATTGCAGCGGCCTGATTCGTTATGTCTACAGCCAGATCACCGGTCAAGCCCTGCCGCGCAACGCAAACGACCTGAGCCACGTCGGTAAAACGGTGGACCGCACCGAACTGCAGCCCGGTGACCTGGTGTTTTTCAACACCCTGCGCAAACCGTTTTCCCATGTCGGCATCTATCTCGGCGAATCGCGCTTTCTGCACGCACCCAGTCGCGGCGGTAGTGTTGAAATTGTCGATATGAGCCAGCGTTACTGGCAGAGCCGCTACAACGGCGCCCGCCGCCTGCCGATTTAAAACTTCCACGCCGGTACCTCCTACGGCGGTCTCTCAGATCGGTTTCGCTGATCCAATCCGCTGGTGTTGCCCCTGAGGCATATAGACAACAATGATTCTCATTAGATTTGCAATTGAGAATAGTTCTTGTTATTATCCTGACGAAATCTGACTCGACGCATTACATAAATTATTGTTTTTAAAGGATATTTATATGCGCTTTTCTACTCTGATATTTATGTTGGCCGGTTTATCGGCCACCAGCGCCGTGGCCCAGGAACTCAACCTGTACTCCTCACGTCATTACCAGACGGATGAGGCGCTGTACAGCAACTTCAGCAAAACCACCGGCATCAAGCTGAACCGGATCGAAGCCGGCGAAGATCCGCTGATCGCACGCATCATCAATGAAGGCGCCGCCTCGCCCGCCGATGTGCTGGTCACCGTGGATGCCGGCCGCCTGTGGCGTGCCGAACAAGCCGGCCTGTTCCAGCCTGTCCAGTCGAAAGTGCTGAACGAGCGCCTGCCCGCCAACATGCGCACCGCCGACGGCCAGTGGTTCGGTTTCTCCGCCCGCGCCCGCGTGATCATTTACAACAAGCTCACGATCAATCCCGCCGATGTACAAAACTATGAAGACCTCGCCAGCCCAAAAATGAAGGGCAAGGTCTGCACTCGATCCGGCAGCCATATCTATAACCTGTCATTGATGAGCGCGCTGATCGAACACCTCGGCGAAGCCAAGGCCGAGCAATGGGCCAGGGGCGTGGTCGATAATTTTGCGCGTGCTCCCAAGGGTGGCGATACCGACCAGATTCTTGGCGTGGCCTCGGGGGAATGCGGCGTGGCGATCACCAACACGTATTACTACGTGCGGCTGATGAAATCGACCAAACCCGAAGACCAGAAAGTCATCGCGGCGACCGGCCTGATTTGGCCCAACCAGAAAAGTTTCGGCACCCACATGAATGTCTCCGGCGCCGGTGTGATCAAAACGGCCCGCAACAAGGATGCCGCAATCAAGTTCCTTGAATATCTGACCAGCAACGAAGCACAGACTTATTTTGCCGAAGGCAACAACGAATGGCCGGTGGTCAAGGGCGCGACATTGAACAATAAGGACCTGGCGTCACTGGGCACATTCAGGATGGATACGCTGAACATCAGCGCACTCGGCAAGAACCAGCCGCTCGCGCAGAAAATCTTCGATCGCGTCGGCTACAAATAATCTTCAGCGGCTGTCTTTATTTCACCCGATTTTAATCCACCCGACTTTATTCCACCTTATTCCGGATGATGCCCGGGCCCCGGCCTGAGTATCATCCGCGACAATACGATCAACGGCAGCAGCCCCACCAGCACGATGGTGAGCGCTGCCGTTGACGCTTCTGCAAGACGCTCATCGGAAGCCAGGTTGTAAGCCTGCACCGCCAGCGTGTCGAAATTGAACGGCCGCATCACGAACGTGGCCGGCAGTTCCTTCATCACATCGACAAACACCAGCAGCCCTGCCGTCAGCGCGCTGCGCCACAGCAGCGGCGCATGCACCCGCGCCAGCGTCTCGCCCGGCCCCAGCCCCATCGAGCGCGCGGCATCGTTCATCGACGGCGTGATCTTGGCCAAGCCGGCATCTACCGACTGCAGCGCCACCGCAAAAAACCGCGCGAGATAGGCGTAGACCAGCGCGGCAATGCCGCCGGTCAGGATCAACCCGGGATTGGCACCGGTCGCGGCCTCGATCCAACCCGCCAGCACATGGTCCAGCCGGGTCACCGGGATCAGCACGCCCACCGCGATCACCGCACCGGGCACCGCGTAGCCCAGGCCGGCAATGCGGTTCGCCACGCGCACCAGCCGCGTCGGTGACGCGCGTCCGGCGTAACCGACCACCAGCGCAAGCAGCACCGCAAGACCCGCAGTCACCGCCGCCAGCGTCACCGTGTTGCCGGTCAGCGTCAGGTAACGCCCGCCGAACTGGGCATCACCCGAGGTGATCGCCATATGTCCCATCACACCCACGGGCAGCAGGAAACCGAATATTAGCGGCACCACGCAAAACAGCACGGCGGCCACGGCGTGCGCGCTGCGCAGGTGATAGACATTACGCAGGCGTTTGCGGTGCGACATCGAATGAAAGGCCGCGCCGCGCCGGCTGATGCGTTCGAGCAGCAGCAGCAGGAACACGAAGCCCAGCAGCATCGCCGACAACTGCGCTGCCGCCGTGTGGTCTCCCAGTGAAAACCAGGCGCGGAAAATTCCCGTGGTAAAGGTCGGCACGCCGAAATAAGCCACGGTCCCGTAATCAGCCAGCGCTTCCATCAGCGCCAGCGCCGTGCCGGCGACAATGCCGGGGCGTGCCAAGGGTAATGCGACGCGGCGGAACGTGCCCCACGGCCCGTAACCCGACACCCGCGCCACTTCGAGCATGCTGTCAGACTGCTCGAGGAAGGCCGCGCGCGCCAGCAGATAAACATAGGGGTACAACACCAGAGCCAGCATGACGATGGCGCCGCCCAGTGAACGCACGTCGGGAAACCAGTATTCGTGCACGCCCCAGCCGGTCAGCATGCGCAACGCCGATTGCACCGGCCCGGCGAACTGCAGCAGATCGGTATAGGCATAAGCCATCACGTACGCCGGCACAGCCATCGGCAACAACAGCGCCCATTCGAACACGCGGCGCCCCGGGAACCGGCACATTGTCGTCAGCCAGGCCGTGGACACGCCGCCGATGATCACGCCAACCGCTACACCGAGCATCAACAGTATTGAATTGGTGATGTACTCGCCGAGCACCGTGCTTGCGAGATGGCGCCAAGTCTCGGTGGACGGTGTCAACAGATTGAGCAGTACCACGATCACCGGCAACGCCAGTATGGCGGCCAGCGCGACGGCAAAAACCGTCAGCAGCCGCGGCAGGCGCGCGCGCATTGCCGAGATTGCCGTGATGAGCTGCGGGAAAGGTGTGGTGGTCACCGGATATCGGCTCGACGGGGTATAAAAAACGTGGGTTCAGTGCGCGTAAGTGACGGAAATTTATGAGAAAAATCATTTTAACAAGAATCATTATCAACTGCAAAACCGCTATAATTTAGCGATGACTGACGTTGTGACAAATTCGCGCCTCGCATTTTCGGATGTCTGCCACGCCTACGACCACACACCAGTGCTGCAGGGCGTCAGTTTCGAGGTCGAACCCGGCATGATTGCCTGCCTGCTAGGCGCCAGCGGCTGCGGCAAAACCACGGTACTACGCTGCATCGCCGGCTTCGAGCCGGTACTCAGTGGCACGGTGGCACTGGACGGCGTGGTGATGAGCGCAAAAAATCTCCTGGTGCCGCCTGAACAGCGGCGTATTGGCGTGGTGTTCCAGGATTACGCGCTGTTCCCACACCTGACCATTGCCGGCAACATCGCTTTCGGCCTGCGCGGCGCTTCGGCCGCTGAACGCGAAGCGCGGGTAGTGGAACTGCTGGGAGTGGTCGGCCTCTCCGATCAAGGTAAAAAATATCCGCAGGAGTTGTCCGGTGGCCAGCAGCAGCGTGTCGCCCTCGCCCGCGCGCTGGCGCCGCGCCCGCAATTACTGTTGCTCGACGAGCCCTTCTCCAACCTCGACGTTGAAATGCGCGAACGGCTGAGCATTGAGGTCCGCGACATTCTCAAGCGTGAAAAGATCACCGCGGTCCTCGTCACGCACGACCAGCACGAAGCGTTCAACATTGCCGACATGGTCGGCATCATGAAGGATGGGCGCATCGAACAGTGGGATACGCCATACCGGATTTATCACGAGCCGCAGACGCGTTATGCCGCGGATTTCATCGGCCAGGGTCTTTTCCTGCCGGGCACCATCATCGACAATGGCCAGATCCGGCTTGAACTCGGCGAATTCGTGCCGGGCACTGCTGCGCACTGGCCTGCAGGAACTGCCGTTGACGTGCTGCTGCGGCCCGACGACGTGTTACATGACGATGAGAGCCCGATGCAGGCCACGGTGCTGCACAAGGCGTTTCGCGGCGCGGAGTTTCTCTACACGCTGCGCCTGCCCGACGGCGGACTCGTCTACTCGCTGGTGCCCAGCCACCACAACCACGCCATCGGTGAAAAAATCGGCATCCGGCTTGAACTCGACCATCTGGTGGCATTTCCGCGGCATCCGGCAACGGCGCAGCCGCGCAACTGACAGGCAGCTAGGGAGTCGCCGGTGCAGCGCCTGCCGCGCGCAGGCGCTGCTGGCGCAAGGTCAACGCCAGTTCGTGCACCACCATCGCGTAATTGATGCTGCGGTTATAGCGCGTGATCACGTAAAAATTGTTCAGGCCCAGCCAGTAACGGGTGCCGATTTCGGTTTCGGTCGCGATCAGCGTCGCCAGCGCCTCATCGGCAACCGGCTCCAACGGCACCACGCCGCGTTTGCGGAACTCCGCCACAGTGGTATGCGGCGCGAGGCCCGCCGCCAGCAGCGGTTCCAGCGTTGTGCCCCCGACATCGACCGGCACGACTACCGTACCACCCTGCTGCCAGCCGAACTGGCGGTAATAATTCGCGACACTGCCGATGGCATCCGCCACTTGGCGCAGGTCGCGGTGACCGTCAGCGTCGAAATCCACCGCGTATTTACGGTAACTGCTCGGTATGAACTGCGGAACGCCGATGGCACCGGCGAAAGAACCCTTGACCGCATTCAGTTTCCAGCCGTTTTCGCGCGACAGCAACAGAAATTGCTCTAGCTCGCCACGAAAAAAATCTGCGCGCCGCGGATACCCGAACGCCAGGGTCGTCAGCGCGTCCAGCACGTTGACGTTGCCGGTAAGCCGCCCGAACATGGTTTCTATGCCGATGGTGGCAACGATGATCTCCGGGGGCACCTGGTAGGTCGTGGCGGCCCGCTCCAGCACATCGGCATGCTCCGTCCAGAATTTGAGACCGCCGGCGATGCGTGCATCATTGACATGTCGTGCACGGAATTCATGCCACGGCAGCGCGGTGGACGGCGCATTCATGGCGCGGATGATAGACCCGATGAATTTGGTTTCGCGCAAGGCCCGCTCCAGCGCCGGCCGCGCGAAACCGTGGCGCTCCACCATATCCTGCACAAAGGCCTGCTTCTCAGCGAGTGATTCGGCGGGAAGTTCGGTGCGTGACTCCGCTGCATGACAGAGCGTGACGGCACCCAGCAGCATGCCGGCACAAAAGCGCAACTGGATCAATCGATGCATCAACTTGTCAGGCAGACGCTGCGCCAGTACCGCGCAATGCGCTGCTCCTCCGGTTAAAACACCGAGGTTACCAAGTCAAAAGGGGATGGTGTTACAAAAATGCGCTGTTGCCAAAATGCGACCGCCGGTGGCGGCGCACCTGAAACGCCAAGACCGTAAAACCCGGTTCAGCGGTGGTTCGAAAATGTCGTGTTCTGTTCGTGCATCGGCGGCAACGGCGCCAGGTTCGGATAAGGATCCACAGCGGTTCCCTTGCCCA
>JAYUYQ010000158.1:0-5254 GCA_043752435.1 Betaproteobacteria bacterium | reverse complement strand
AAAAAGAACCGCGCTTGCTGGAACATCTCAATCAGGTGCTTTCCGCGCTGCTGGACGAGCGCCCGGATCTATACCTGCTGGGTGAAGATCTGCTGGATCCTTATGGGGGCGCGTTCAAGGTGTATCGCGGCCTTTCCACGCGCAAGCCCGATCGGGTTCTGACCACCCCGATCTCTGAGGCGGGGATCGTTGGCCTCGCCAATGGCATGGCGATGCGCGGCCTGAGGCCGGTGGTGGAAATAATGTTCGGCGACTTTCTCGGCCTCGCGATGGACCAGATTCTCAATCATGCCAGCAAGTTCGATCGGATGTATGGCAGCGCTACGCCCTGCCCCGTGGTGGTGCGGACCCCCATGGGTGGCCGGCGTGGGTATGGGCCCACACACAGTCAAAGCATTGAAAAGCACTTTTTCGGTATACCCGGTCTGCTTGTCGTGGCGGCGTCGACGGTGCACGACCAGAAACTGATCTGGAACCGCGTGCTGGCGCTGGGTGTCCCTACACTTTTCCTGGAAAACAAAACGCAGTATGGAGCGCAAATGTTGGCGATGCGCGGCGGCAAGGTGCGCCAGTTCCACGCCTGGTCCAGCCATTCCCATTTCCCGACATTGGCCTTCCAGTTCGCGCCGCTGGATGAAACGTGCGACTGTACAATACTCACCTATGGCGGAAGCGTGAACATGGCGCTGGAAGCGGCCGCGGTCTGCTTCATCGAGGATGAGTTGTCTGTGCGCGTCATCGTGCTTTCCCAGGTCGCGCCCCTTCCCGCCGCCGACATACTGGCGGCGCTGGGAAAATGCCGCCGGGTTGTCACCCTGGAGGAAGGAACCGCGCGCTGGGGCTTCGGCGCGGAAGTTGCGGCGATGCTGGCGGAATCGGAAGGCACGCGCGACTGGCGCTTTCGTCGCTGCGCGGCCCGCGATACGATCATTCCCAACGCCGCGGCGGTTGAAGACGCCGTGCTGCCGCAAACCGCCGACGTCGTGGCGGCCGTAGCCCGCCTTATGGAAGCGCCATGATGGAGGTGCTTGTTCCGCGGGTCAACGCCAATGACGATGACACCGAGCTCGTCGCTCTGCACGCCGTGCCATGGCAGGCGGTCAAGAAGGGCGATCTGCTGGCTTCGATGGAAACGACAAAGGCCAGCGTCGATATCGAGGCTACGGCCGCGGGATATTTTTATCCTGCGGCCCAAGTTGGCGAGACGATAAAGGTCGGCCACCTGCTGGCCTGGATTTTTCCGGAAAAATCGGAAAAGCATTTGGAAGCAGCGCGGGGAAAGCTTGTCCCCACCGCGGATGGTGGCGTGATAATTTCCAGCAGGGCGCGAGCGCTGATGCAGACCCGCGCCCTGACGGAAGCCGATTTTCCCGGACTGAACACAATTTCCGTCCGGGATATCGAGGAGAAGAATGAAGGCCCGATAACCACCCCAGCGGTGCTTAACGCCATAGTCGTGAGCGACAATGCTGTCGTGATCTGGGGCGGTGGGTATCAAGGACAGGTGGTTCTGGATATCCTTTCACAAACCGGCACTCATCGCGCGGTCGCCGTTGTCGACCGCGCACTGCAGCAGAAAGAGGTCATGGGCGTGCCGGTGGTACGGCCCAGCGAGCTGAAAAATCTGCGAAAGCGTGGCCTGAAAAACGCCCATATTTGCATCGCCGACGCTGCGGCCAAGATCGAGGTCGCGGATGTGCTGAAGACCGCCGACTTCACCTTGATAAACGTGGTCCATCCAAGTGCCGTGCTCTCGCCCCGGAGCATCCTGGGCGAGAATGTCTTTATCGGCCCGCAAGTCCTGGTGGGCGTTTCAGCGGAGATCGGCGATCTCTGCCAGATCAACAACGCCGCCAGCATCGCCCATCACAGCAAGCTGGAGCGCGCGGTGGCCGTTTCCGATGGCGCGCGGATAGGCGGCCTGGTGCAGGTCGGTGAAGGTACGCTGGTGGGAATTGGGACCGTCGTCAATTCCCGCGTCAGTGTCGGACGAAACTGCGTTCTGGTCTCCGGGGTGACAATCTATGGCGATGTGCCTGATGGTACCGTGGTGCGCGCCGACGGCACACAGTCGACTGCGCGACATCCCTAGCCCAGGAAGAAATATTCGCGTTGGCACCGCCCCAGCTCCGGCACGCTCGCGATCACATCATGAGCGCTGCGAGGGTTGAGGCCGACATACACCGCGCCTATTTCGTCCGTCACTTCCGGTGGTGACAGCACCGGCACACCCAGGAACGACAAGCCTTTCCGGTATGGATTCTGGTCCAGAAAACAGGCCAGTCTTTCGGGGTGACGCAGGCATGTCGCAATGAACAGCCCATATATCCCGCTGCCATATATTGCTGACTTCCGCGCCGGTGGCTGAACGGCTTCAAAAGACCGGACCTTGTCCATTGCAGCCAGCCAGCCATCCCGCACGCGCAATGCACCGGCAACGCAATCGGCTCCTGACACAAAACCCTGCGACGTCGCGGCGCCCATGTTGCGGGCGGTAACCACAAAGGCGCCGCGAAATGCGGCCTCGTCCACGACCACCTCCCCAAAGCCGGCCTTGCCGAAGGCAGTGGTCAGCGACGTACGCGAGAAATGGTTGAGGTGGTCCACCACCAGCATGTCGCTGATGTTTGCCACCATGTTGGGTACGATCAGCAACAATTGGCCTTGTGGGCGCAACAGCCGGCGAAGCATGGCGAGAAAATCAACAGGATCGGGCACATGCTCAAGGGTGAAGAAGGACAGGATCAAGTCCATGTCGCTGCTCCAGGATTCCGGAACTTTGAACGAAGCCTGCTGTGCAGACGGAACAAATTCGTCCCAGAACTTCCTGTAGCTGTCGCTTATGTCAAATACACGAGGAGACAGGCGTTCGTGCCGTTGGGCCAGCAGCCGCAGCGACTGTGCTTTGGCGCAGCCTAGGTCGAGAACCGACAGTGGCTGTGAGAGGTCGATCTTTTCTTCAACAAGAGCCGCCTGCCGTTCGGAACGATAGACATTGCGTCCGTCCTTCCGTTCATAAAGGTCATCCTGATCCCGCTCCCCCGCCAGGAAATTATAGTCGGAGGAATAATAGGATTGCAGGTCATTGACCGCATGGGTATGCGCGTGTCCGCATCCCAGGCACATATCAACGATCGTGCGGCCGGGTACGAGCACGGCGCTGGAAATCAGCGACCGATGGCTTTCCCCCTGGAAAAGCCGCTCCATATCCCCGCCACATATCCTGCAGTTCGCCATCATGTCCGTAACATTCTCGCGCGGCGCCGCCGCACCGTGCGGACTGCTTGTTATAGCCAATTCCCAGGAAGTCCAGTTCGCGAAATTATACTGCCGTGCCCAAGATCATGGCGCGGCCAGCGCACAATGTTCGCCAGTGCCCTGGGCCATCCCAGCAAGGACGTACCGAAACACAGGCAAGTCGCAGGCCGCCCGAGCCAAGCAGCAACCGGCGCCCCGAAACGAGGCGCATAAAGGACAATAAGATTAGGAGGTTACGCATAAATATCTGCCTAATTATGGTATTATCGTCCGGCAATAAAATCCCTTTACCACCAAAGACTTGACGCCGGACGGCGGGCTTGGAACAAGGAGCGCCGAGCGAGTAAATTCCGCCATCAGCAAGAGGCCGGCGAAACGTGGAAAAGAAGAATTCCGAACAGTATGGCGGTGCCTCTTCGGTCGACGTCTGGTCGAAGATTGAAGCGGTGGTGAGGGACCACAATATCCCGCTCCGGGATGTCGTTGAATCCCCAGCAATCTATTCCAGGCGCATCAACCTCACCCGCCTGATCGCCCACTACGAGTTGTACCGGATGGTACGGGACGTGCCCGGCAGCATCGTGGAATGCGGTATCTTCCAAGGCAACAGTTTCTTCGCCTTCTCAAAATTTCTGGAGATATTCCATCCCGGTGACCGCATCCGTCATGTCATCGGTTTTGACAGCTTTCAGGGTCTGCGGAATTTTGACGAGCAGGATGGCCCGATGTACCCTCACCGCTCCAAGCATGAGGGCGGCTGGAGCGCGGCGGAATTCAAAGAAGCGTTCTACAAGATGCTCGCCATTACCCAGGGCGACTCCTTCATACCGGGCTCGGCCCGTTCCTTCGTGATCGAGGGCGACATCCTGCAAACCGTCCCGAAATACGTTTCCGACAATCCGGGCCTGCGCATCTCGCTGCTGCACCTGGACGTCGACATCTACAAGCCCACCCTGTGCGCCCTGGAGCATCTCTACCCCCGCGTGGTGACTGGCGGCCTGGTGGTGCTGGATGAATACGCCATGATGGAATGGGGCGGCGAAAGTTCGGCGCTCGAGGAATATTTCAATGGCCATCCACCCAAAATGCTGAAATTCCCTTGGACCTCAACCCCGGGCGGCTTTTTCATCAAAGAGTAGTGCGATGCCCCTTCGAACCCATGTCGGAGATCAAGGCGTGTTCGTTCGGACCGACATCGGTTCCGCCGCGATGCAAGACACATATGACCGCCAGGGCTGGATTGTGTTGCGCCGCCTGTTCGATCCCGACACCCAGTATCGCGGCGTTCACAGCTACATCAATCATCTGATAGACTTGAAGCTGAAAGATTTGGGACTGGCGCCGGGAACGTCAGCCAAAACAGTGCGTACCGGCGATTATCTGCGCATCTGCCGCGCGGATCGCGCCAGGGGCGGCGAGATCTACCGCGCCTGTCGCCAGTTGCTGCCACTCCACCAGATGGCGACATCGCCGCAGGTCATCGAACTGGCAAAATTCCTGATGAAGACGGATTTCATCAATTCGAATCCCTTCACCGCCATGCGTATCGACCAGATAAACGAGGAGAAATACTTGTTTGACTGGCATCAGGACTATCCCTACACGCAAGGCAGCCAGGACGGTATTGTAATATGGGGTTCGTTGTTCGATCTTGCCGAGGGAGATGGCGGCATCAAGTTGATTAGCGCCAGTCACAAGGAGGGCCTGCGGAAGGTCCATATTCTCGATCCCAAGAACGCGAACAAGAACGGCGGCCGCTCCATTCGGCTCGACAATTCTCAAGCATACGATGAGCGAGAAGCCCTGCGCGTTAACCTGAAGGCGGGCGATGTGGTGGTGTTCAGCTCCTTGCTCGTGCACAAGAGCCTACCGATGGAGCGAGGCGACGTTCGCTGGGCCTTCCAGATCCGGCACGGCAATTTCTCCTATCCCGATGCCGTCGCGCGCGGCTGGCCCGGCGGCGCGGCTTTGGGCGACGCCTTTGAACAGTCTCATC
>JAYUYQ010000157.1:0-5296 GCA_043752435.1 Betaproteobacteria bacterium | reverse complement strand
TTCCATCTTGCAGCCGGCCATTAGCAGAAACAGGGCGGCGAGTCCGGCGATGAAAATTGATCTGGTGTGTCCTGCGAAAATTGCTGAGGCATTCATGTTGCTATGGGCTCCTGGTTAAAAAAACAAGGCCCGCCGAAGCGGGCCTTGGTCAAAGGCTTGCGAACGGTCAGGTTGCCTGGCTCACCACGTTGTCGCCCCGCAGATGGGGGTAACGCACATGTTCCACCAGTTCCTGGGTTTCCTTGTCCGGTGCCTTGGTCAGCAGGCTCACCACCACAATCGTGATCAAACCGATCGGCAGGCCGAACACGCCTGCTGAAATCGGATTCATGCCGAACCACAGATCCATCTTGGGAACGCCCATGTTGGTGAAGAACGGGTAGGTGCGCATCATGTAATAGAGGCACACCGCCAGACCAGTGGACATGCCGATGATGGCACCCCACTTGTTGGCCCGTTTCCAGAACACACCCAGTACCAGCGGCGGGAAAAACGCCGAGGCCGCCAGCGAGAACGCCGCACCGACCAGGAACAGGATGTCTCCGGGTTTGAACGAGGTGACCCAGGCGGCAGTGATCGCCACGACAACCAGCAGGACTTTGGAGATGGTCACCCGTTTGGTGGTCGATGCGCTGGGGTCGATCATCTTGTAATAGAGATCGTGCGACAGCGCATTGGCGATGGTCAGCAGCAGACCGTCAGCGGTTGACAGCGCGGCAGCCAGGCCACCGGCCGCCACCAGGCCCGATATGACATAGGGCAGACCGGCGATTTCCGGGGTTGCCAGCACGATCAGGTCGCCGCCGATCACCACTTCCGCCCACTGCACGATACCGTCCTTGTTGAAGTCGGTAATGTTGAGCAGGCCCGGATCGACCTTTGCCCACGCCGCCGCCCAGGCAGGCAGTGTTGCAAACTGGCTGCCGACAAGGTTGGTGAACATGTCGTATTTCGCCAGTACCGCAAGACACGGCGCCGTGAAATACAGCAGGAAGATGAAGAACAGTGACCAGAACACGGAGACGCGCGCCTGCTGCACGCTGGGCGTGGTGTAGTAACGCATCAGGATGTGGGGCAGTGCGGCGGTGCCGAACATCATGCAGAACACGATGCCGAGGAAATTGAGTCTGGCAGTATCACGCGCAGCCTCATCCTTGCCGGGATAGGGATCCGCATGTGCCCTGATGGGTCCGGCACGTGCTGCGAGTCCTTTTTCCTTGTTCCACTGGCCCTTGGCCGCTGCTTCATCCTTGGGATAGGCGGCCATCGCTTTTTCGGCGGCTGTAACCTGATCCGCCGGTGCGTTGGCGGTTTTCAGATCGGTCACGCGTTTGGCTGCAGCGTCTTTGCCGTCGGCAAAAGCCTTGGCGGGGTCTTTCAGGGCGGCGTTGGCGGCGTCGGCACGATCTTTGAAGATCTTGCGGACTTCCAGCTCTTTCGGGTCGGCGTTCATCTTTTTCTCAAGCTCGCCGACTTTCTGCAGCGTGATGCCGTAGGCGAACTGCGGCACCGGGATGCCGGTGTGCTCGATGCCCAGCCAGACCACGGGAGTCATGTAGGCGATGATCAGGATGATGTACTGCGCCACCTGGGTCCACGTCACCGCCTTCATGCCGCCCAGCATCGAACACACCAGAATGCCGCCCAGACCGACGAAGACCCCGACGCCGAACTCCAGACCGGTGAAGCGGCTGGTGATCAGGCCCACGCCGTAAATCTGTGCGACGACGTAAACGAAGGAGCAGGTGATCGCGGCAATGATGCCGATGGTGCGGATGATGTTGCCGCCGTAACGGGCGCCGAGGAAGTCGGGAATCGTGAACTGGCCGAACTTGCGCAGGTAGGGGGCGAGGAACAGCGCCACCAGGCAGTAACCTCCCGTCCAGCCCATGACAAAGGCGAGGCCGTCAAAGCCGGCAAGGAACAGCGTGCCGGCCATGCCGATGAAGGAGGCGGCGCTCATCCAGTCCGCGCCTGTCGCCATGCCGTTGAAGAAGGCCGGTACCCGGCGTCCCGCGACATAGTATTCCGACACATCCGAGGTGCGGCTCATGATGCCGATGCCGGCATAGAGGCCGATGGTGGCGAACAGGAACCAGTAGCCGATCCACTGACGGGACATGCCCATCTGTTCGGCGATGGCCAGCGCCACCAGGAAAATCAGGAAGCCCCCGGTGTAGAAGGTGTAATACTTCTTCAGCTGTGATTTGAAGGCGGAGTGCGAGAAGGCTTGGCTCATTCCAGATCTCCTTCGTCAACGTTGTATTCTTTGTCGAGCTTACCCATGTACCAGGCGTAGAAACCGATGATCGCAACGTAGATCGCCAGAGAGCCTTGTGCGGACATGTAGAAGCCCAATGGGAAACCGAGGAAGCTGATGCTGTTCAGTTCGCGGGCATACCAAGCTTCGACGAACGTGACCAGGAACCAGATGCTCAGCAGGATGGCGGTGATGACGAGATTTTTGCGCCAGTATTCGTGGTGCCTTTGGGATAATTCCATGCATCCCTCCTTTGGTTGAGAATTCCTAGGGGGAGGTCGCGGGTACGCAGTGTCCCGTTTTTTTGTGACTTTTCCCCGCTGCTATCCTATTCAAAAATACTTACAAAATCCTGAACCTTGGCTCTACAATGTGTTGTCGCGCTGCAACACAAAAATAATCAGTGCTATGCCTTAAAAGCTATTTAATAACAAATACTTATCTGAGACACGGGGAGCGGGGAGGCTATGCGCATACTGATCAGCGAAGATGACGCTGCGCTGGCTGAAGCCCTGCGTTTTGCGCTGACGCAGACCGGGTTCGCCGTCGATTGGGTGGACAACGGCATGGCCGCTGACGAGGCCTTGAAAACCGCTGGTTTCGGTTTGCTGATCCTTGATCTGGGCTTGCCCAAACTCGATGGACTGGAAGTGCTGCGCCGCCTGCGCCGCCGCAATGATGCCTTGCCGGTGCTGATCCTGTCGGGGCGCGAGCAACCGGAGGAAAAGGTGGCGGGTCTGGATCTCGGCGCCGATGATTATCTGGTCAAACCGTTCAGCCTCAACGAACTGCAAGCGCGGGTCCGTGCGCTGTTGCGGCGCGGTCAGGGCTCGGCAACGCCGGTGCTGGCTTACCGTGACCTGAGTTTTGATCCGGTGGCGCGTACTGCGGCCATCCGCGGCCATTCGCTGTCACTGTCCATGCATGAATTGAGCGTATTCGAAGTGCTGATGCGGCGTTTCGGACGGGTGGTCAGCAAGGAGCAACTGGTCGAGCAGATTTACACCTACGACCAGGAAGTCAGCCAGAACGCCATCGAAGTGTACGTGCACCGGCTGCGCAAGAAAATCAGCGGTACCGGGGTTATGGTAAGGACGCTGTATGGCAGGGGCTATGTGCTTGATTATGTCGAGCGGTAGAACAACAGCCAGAACAATATTGTGGAAGGTCAGAAAAAAGGGCTGTGGTTCCACAGCCCTTTTTTACAGTGCCCAGTAACAGGATTACTTACATTTTCCAGCCGTAGGCGATGCCCAGCGAGTCTTGGTACATCTTGGAGCTGAAGCCCGTGGTCGGCCCGGTGCCGGTGACCGACTTGTTGAAGCCGTGCATGTAACCCACCGTCAACTCGGATTTGTTGGCGAGTGTCCAGGTGGCACCCAGCGTCAGGTGGCTTTCGATCACGCCGGGCGCGAGCACGTTGAAAAATGTCTCGGTGCTGCGTATCGGCTGCCGTCCGTGACTGATCCCGCCGCGCAGCGTCAGGCCGCTGTTCAGCGCGTGGCTGATGCCCAGCTTCAGTACCGTCATGTTGCGCCAGCCAAATCCCGGTCCGTTGCTGGAACCCAGTTGCGCGGGAATGTTGCCGCTGTTGCCGACGGCATTAACCTTGCTGTAGTTAATGCGCTGCACATCGGCCGCTAATGTGGTTCCCGGCGTTGCCTTGAATGCAATGCCGAGTCCGAAATTTTCGGGAATGTCAAAGTCACCCTGTTCAGCAAACAGGCCGCGATATTTGTCAAAGCGGCTCATGTGGGTTTGGGTCTGGTAGGTCGCGCCCACGCTAAGCTTGGGCGTCAGCTCGCCCAGCCAGCCGATGCGCAAGCCGTAGCCGGTGGAACTGTCGTAGCCTTTGTTGGTGACGAATCCCGGCGCCGCAGAAAAGCCTGCGTTGTCGAAATTCTGCAGTCCCTCGGCCTTGAAACGCTGGTAAGCCAGATTCAGGGAAATGCCCAGGGCATGCTGCGGACTGATTTTGACCGAGTAGGTCGGCGAAATAAACAACTGGGTCAGATCAACGCCGAGATTCCCGGTGCCGAAAATACCGCCGCCGGTCGCGGTGTTGAGCGTTTCGTATTTTGTATTCATGCCGCCATTGCCGTACACCGACACGCCAATGGATGAATTCGGTGTCAGCATCCGGTTATAACCAAACTCGGGAATCAGAAACATTTTGTCGCCATTGCCGCTGTACTCGGCGCCAAACGGGCCGGGGCCGAGGGTCAGCTGGGAATCGCGGACCGGGCGGAACAGATCGGCACCGAAGTCGATGCGATTGCCCACGATCACCATGCCCGCCGGATTGGTCGCCGCTGCCAGCGCATCCTGCGGCAGCGCGATGCCGACACCAGCCATGCTTTTCGCCTTCATGCCGTAACCGTGCTGGAAGTAACCATTGGTGGCACCGGCCGTACCCGCAGCCAATGTGCCCGCTACTGCCAGTGCAACTGCCGAAAATGTTTTCTTGTTCCCCATGATCCCCTCCGTTGTTGAGCGACGTGAATTTCTGGTCTGATTACATGTACAGGCTGACATCCGCTTCCTGCGCCATCGGCAGAAACGTCGCCGCGCCGCAATACTCTTTGACTTCCGGGATGAAATCTTCGTGCTTGAATCCGAACAGATCGACCGTCATCTGGCAGCCGACCATGTTGACGCCGGCCTCAAGCGCGAGACTCCGCAGTTCGCCGATTTCAGCGATACCGTTGTTGCTGATCGTTTTTTTCATCAGCGCGGTCGCCAGCGACTCAAAACCGGGTATCCCGGCCTGCACGATATTTGGGATATTCCAGTTGATCGCCCTGAACCAGTCCGGGCCGAAGGGCATTTTCATCGGCATCGCCGGATTGCCCAGCGGGCTCACCTGCAGATGCGAGATATCCTTGCGCAGCAGTTGCAGACCGTAGAACGTGAAGAAAATCGACACGTTCCAGCCCAGCGCCGCGGCCGTTGAACTCAGGATAAATGGCGGATACGCCCAATCAAGCGTGCCCTTGGTTGCGATAATCGTCATTGAGCCGGGTTTTTTCGCGCGTA
>JAYUYQ010000156.1:0-5302 GCA_043752435.1 Betaproteobacteria bacterium | reverse complement strand
TTTTCGACTCTGAAAAATCCAGCGGCATCCTGCTGATCCTGTGCACGGTTATTTCGCTGCTGCTGGCGAATTCCCTGATCGGTGAAAATTACCTGGGTTTCTGGCAGACCCGTATTGCCGGTCTGCGCGTCGAGCAATGGATCAACGATGCGCTGATGGCGATCTTCTTTTTGTTCATTGGCCTTGAGTTGGAGCGCGAGCTTTATGTCGGCGAGCTGTCGAATTTTCGCAATGCGCTGCTGCCGATGTTTGCTGCGCTCGGCGGAGTCGTCGTGCCGGCGCTGATTCACTATTCGCTGAATGCAGGCACACCGACCGAGGCCGGTTTCGGCATCCCGATGGCTACGGATATCGCTTTTGCGCTGGGTGTACTGGCCATCCTTGGCAGCAGGGTGCCGTTGTCGCTGAAGGTGCTGGTGGTGGCGTTTGCGGTGATCGACGATCTGTGCGCTATCGTCGTCATTGCTGTGTTCTATACGGCGCAGCTTTCAATGGCCTATTTACTGGCGGCGCTGGCCGTGTGGGGCGTGCTGCTGATTTTCAACCGCATGCTCCGGGTGATGTCTTTGCTGCCGTATTTGATTGGCGGGGCGCTGATGTGGTTTTTGATGCTCAAATCCGGCGTGCACGCGACAATTGCCGGCGTGATGCTGGCTTTTGCCATTCCGTTTTCGCACAAAGTCGATGACGAAGCTTCACCCTCGCACAAGCTGGAACATATGCTGCACAAGCCGGTGGCCTTCATCATCCTGCCGATTTTTGCGCTGGCCAATACCGGTGTTGTGATCGGCGCTGAGTGGGTGCAGAACCTGACCAGCGCCAACGGCCTGGGTATTGCCGTCGGACTGTTGCTGGGTAAGCCCGTCGGCGTGGTGCTGCTGTGTTTTATCGCGGTCGCCACGGGTCTGTGCCGCCTGCCCGATGATCTGAACTGGCGTCACGTGCTGGGCGCCGGCATCCTCGGCGGCATCGGTTTCACGATGTCCATATTCATCACCAATCTGGCGTTTGTCGGTGATGCAGCGACCATCAATGCCGCGAAAATGGCGATCTTGCTGGCATCACTGACGGCGGGAACGGCAGGCTTCCTGTGGCTGAGATGGGTATGCCGGCCCGTGGCATGATGCATCATAGCGATTGGCTATATTAATGATTTCAACAATCAATTAGATCTATTTTAGGCATGGGCCTAACCTGTGGCTGCAATTTTTCCACAGTGTTACATCATTGCAACCAGCTAGAGGAGAGAACCATGTCAAACGAAACAAAGTGCCCGTTCACTGGCGGTGCCAGCAAAAATACCGTGGCCCGGGGAGCCCCTGCGAATGCTGACTGGTGGCCCAATCAACTGAAGCTGGGCATTCTGCACCAGCATTCCTCCAAGTCCGATCCGATGGACGAGGGGTTCAACTATGCTGAGGAGTTCAAGAGCCTCGACCTTAAGGCGGTGAAAAAGGATCTCCTGGCGCTGATGACACAGTCGCAGGATTGGTGGCCGGCGGACTTTGGTCACTACGGACCTTTCTTCATACGCATGGCATGGCACAGCGCCGGCACTTACCGCGTGGGTGACGGCCGCGGCGGCGCTGGCAATGGCAGCCAGCGTTTTGCACCCCTCAACAGCTGGCCGGACAACGTCAACCTCGACAAAGCGCGCCGCCTGATCTGGCCGATCAAGCAAAAGTATGGCCGTAAAATTTCATGGGCCGACCTGATGATTCTCACCGGCAACGTCGCTCTGGAATCGATGGGATTCAAGACCTTCGGTTTCGCCGGTGGCCGCGAGGACATCTGGGAACCCGAAGAAGACATTTACTGGGGCTCCGAGGGCAAGTGGCTGGAAGACAAACGCTACAGCGGTGACCGTGAGCTGGAGAATCCCCTCGGTGCCGTACAGATGGGCCTGATCTATGTCAATCCGGAAGGCCCGAACGGCAATCCGGATCCGCTCGCTGCGGCGCGGGATATCCGCGAAACCTTCGCGCGCATGGCGATGGACGACGAAGAGACGGTTGCGCTGATCGCCGGCGGTCACACCTTCGGCAAGACCCATGGCGCCGCTCCCGAGTCGCACAAGAGATCCGAACCCGAGGGCGCTCCGATCGAAGCGCAGGGTTTCGGCTGGGATAGCGACTTTGGCAGCGGTAAAGGTGGAGACACGATCAGCAGTGGCCTGGAAGTGACCTGGACCACCACACCCGCGAAATGGAGCAACAATTTCTTCGAAAACCTGTTCGGTTTTGAATGGGAGCTGACCAAGAGCCCGGCCGGTGCGCACCAGTGGCAACCCAAGGGTGGTGCGGGCGCTGGTACGGTACCGCATGCCCATGACGCATCGAAACGCATCGCGCCTTCCATGCTGACCACGGACCTCTCCCTGCGCATCGACCCGGCCTACGAAAAAATTTCGCGGCGCTTTCTTGCGCATTCGGATCGGTTTGCCGACGCGTTTGCCCGGGCATGGTTCAAGCTGACGCACCGCGACATGGGCCCGCGCCCGCGCTATCTCGGCCCGGAAGTGCCGGCGGAACAGCTCATCTGGCAAGACCCCATCCCTGCAGTCAATCATGCATTGATGGATGAAAAAGACATTGCGGCCCTGAAAGTCAAAATTCTCGCCTCGGGCCTGTCCATCTCGCAGCTGGTGACGGTCGCCTGGGCGTCGGCCTCGACCTTCCGTGGCAGCGACAAGCGCGGTGGCGCCAACGGTGCGCGCATTCGTCTGGCGCCGCAGCGGACCTGGGAAGTCAACCAGCCGGCTGAACTGGCGCAGGTCCTGCAGAAGCTGGAAGCCATCCAGAAAGACTTCAACAGCGCGCAGTCTGGCGGTAAGAAGGTTTCGCTGGCTGACCTGATTGTTCTGGGCGGCTGTGCAGCTGTCGAGGCTGCGGCGAAGAAGGCCGCCCATGACGTGAAGGTTCCCTTCTCACCGGGGCGCATGGATACGTCGCAGGAGCAGACCGATGTGGAATCGTTTTCCTTTCTGGAGCCAATCGCAGACGGGTTCCGCAACTACGCCCGCAAGGGACTCGAGGGATCGGCGGCCGAGCTTCTGGTGGACAAAGCGCAGTTGTTGACCCTTACCGCGCCGGAGATGACGGTTCTGATCGGCGGCCTGCGCGCCCTGAACACGAATGTTGGCCAGTCCAGGCACGGCGTCTTCACCAACCGGTCCGAAACCCTGACCAATGACTTCTTCGTCAATCTCCTCGACATGAGCACGAAGTGGCAGAAATCCGCCACCTCAGATGGCGTGCTGGAGGGGCGAGACAGGGCTACGGGTGAGCTGAAGTGGACCGGCACGGTCGTGGACCTGGTATTCGGTTCGAACTCCCAGCTCCGGGCTCTCGTGGAAGTCTATGCCTGCAGCGACTCGCAGCAAACGTTCGTGCGTGATTTTGTGGCGGCCTGGAACAAGGTGATGAACCTTGATCGTTACGACCTTGGGTGATTTCAGCGCTGCCTTTTTCGCCTCACTAGGGCGGAAATTATCCGGCGCACCGTTACACAAGGGTGAATGAACAGCAAAAAGACGGGCGTAATCTGTATCCGCCCGTCTTTTTGTCGTCGTCGGTCAACCGCTAATCCAAAAGCGGTATGCTTTTTTTACAGCCTCACTGCGCCCCCCGAAGCAATGGATCGAATCACCGCTTCAAACGAGGCGATCGTGTTCACCATCTCTTCCGTTGTGATCGGGTAGGGGGCAACACCCGCCACCGCATCTGCAAACGCATCCATCTCGGCCAGCACCGAATCGATTTTAGAAAAATCTTTTACTTCGGTCTTGCCGCCCTTGAGGCGGGTGATGGTTCGCGTTTCGTCCAGCGCTTCGACAGAACCTTCGTCGCCGAAGACATGCACGCGGAAATACAGCGGGGACGCGCGCACCGCGCCGAGAAATCCGCTGATGCCGTTGCGGAACTTGAACAGCACCGACACCGTGTCGCGCGGATCAGCGCCGGTGCGGTGGGCAATGAACTGCGCAGTGAGTTGTTCGGCCGGGCCGGCAATGTTGGCGAAGGCGTCAAGGATGTGGATGCCGGTGCCGGTCATGCCGGCGCCCGGAGTTTCAGCGGGCAGATCGCGCCACGGTGCGAAAAACTTGCTGGAGTGTTCGTTGCTGTAGTGGCCTTCGACGTGCATGATGCGGCCCAGCGCGCCGCTGGCGACCACGCGGCGCAGTTCAACCATTGAAGGCCAGAAGCGTTTGTTCTGACCGACGCCGATGGGTACTTTGGCGGCCTTGCAGGCGGCGACGGCGCGTTCGGCATCCGTGCGAATCAGCGACAGCGGTTTTTCGCAGAACACCGCTTTGCCCGCGCGTGCAACTTGCACAACCTGATCAGCATGCAGCGAGTGGGGCGTGGCCAGTACCACGGCCTGCACGGCAGGGTCAGCCAGAGCCTCTTCCAGCGTAGCCGACAGTTTGAAATCTTTCGCCTTGGCGTACTCGCGTGCCGCGTCGAGTTCCTGGGTTACGCCGTGCACAAAACGCAGTTTAGTACTTTTGTCCTGCACGGCATCAGCGATATTTTTACCCCACCAGCCGAGTCCGACGATCGCAGCATTAATCATAAATTATCAATAAAAACATATAGTTATAAAGTCACGCACGCTTCGCGACACCGCTTTTTTCCGTGCAGATGCGGCAGGCATACTCTTCCAGCGTCGCACGCGTCACGCCGACCGCGCCGTGCTGGCGGCGGTTGTATTCGACGCTTTCCAGTTCGGTGCGGAAGGAATCGTTCAGCCGGTTGATCATGTTGAACATTGAGCAGGCCAGGGAGATTTCGACGATTTCAGCGTCATTGAATTCGCGGCGCATGGCATCCCAGACCTTGTTGTCACGTTTCGCGGTGTTCAGTGTCATCGCCTCCGACCATGCGATGGTGGCTTTTTCGCGGGCATTGAACAGCGGACTCGCCTGATAGTCGCCTTTCAGCGCGTCAAATTCTTCGTCCTTCAGTCCCAGTGCTTGACCAAGCACGTAGTTGTGTTCCGTTCAGTAATGACAATCGTTGATAATTGACGTCTTCAGCACGGCCAGATTACGCAGGCGCACATCCGATACCGCGCCGGCATTGGGTTGGCGCACCGCGGCGATGAAAGGCAGGATCCAGCGCGCGACATAAGGGCTGTGCGACAGGATGCGCATCAGGTTGGCGGTGCGGCCGAGCATTGTGTTGGAGGCCTCGAACAGATCCTTCGCAGGCCCGACAGCCTCCTCATCGCTGATACCGCGGATACGCTGGGTCATGGCTTTGCCTTTCGGTGGGGTTCAGGAACCCTCGGCGACGGGCTC
>JAYUYQ010000155.1:0-5321 GCA_043752435.1 Betaproteobacteria bacterium | reverse complement strand
GTCGATGGCTGGTCGAAAATGACTGGGCACGATGTGGTTGATCTGGCGAAAAAATTCGAGGATTACGGTGTTGAAGCGGTGATCTACACCGACATCGGCCGCGACGGCATGCTCACCGGCGTCAACATCGAGGCCACGGTGGCTCTGGCCCGACAGCTCAATGTGCCGGTGATCGCCAGCGGCGGCATCACCGATCTCGAAGATGTCAAAAAACTCTGCGCCGTCGAAGCCGAAGGCATCATGGGCGCCATCACCGGGCGCGCGGTGTACCAGGGCACGCTGGATTTCAAGGCGGCGCAGAAATTGGCCGACAAACTTTCCAAAGTTGGGTAATGGGTAATGGGTAACTGGTGACTGGTAATTGGCAAGCGGCTGGCGTTGGCGGTTTACCCCTCACTTATTACCCATCACCAATTACCAATTACCAATTACCAGTCACCAGTCACCAGTTACCAGTCACCGGTCTGCCCATGTCCCTAGCCAAACGCATCATCCCCTGTCTCGACGTTACCGCCGGCCGCGTGGTCAAGGGCGTCAATTTTGTTGAGCTGAAGGATGCCGGCGATCCGGTCGAAATCGCGCGCCGCTATGATGACCAGGGCGCCGACGAGCTGACTTTTCTCGATATCACGGCGAGCAGCGACAACCGTGATCTGATCCTGCACATCATCGAGTCCGTTGCCGCGCAGGTATTCATTCCGCTGACGGTCGGCGGCGGTGTGCGTTCGGTGGACGACGTGCGCCGCCTGCTCAATGCCGGCGCCGACAAGGTCAGCATCAACACTTCCGCGGTGCAGAATCCGCAACTGGTGGCTGATGCCAGCGGCCGTTATGGCGCGCAGTGCATCGTCGTCGCCGTTGACGCCAAACGCGTTGCCGGCGACGGGCCGCTGCACTGGGAGGTGTATACCCACGGCGGCCGCAAGGCCACGGGTCTGGATGCCGTGGAATGGGGCAAAAAAATGCAGGCGCTGGGTGCTGGCGAAATCCTGCTCACCAGCATGGACCGCGACGGCACGCGCATCGGTTTTGATCTCGAACTGACCAGCGCGTTTTCATCGGCGCTGGATATCCCCGTCATCGCCAGCGGCGGCGTCGGCAACCTCGACCATCTGGCTGACGGCGTCACCATCGGTCATGCTGATGCAGTGCTCGCCGCGAGCATTTTTCACTATGGCGAATACACAGTGCGCCAGGCCAAGGAGCGCATGGCGCAGCGGGGCATTGAAGTTCGCTTGTAGTGCTGCAAAAAACAATTAAAATCAATGGCTTATAAATTTCGGGTCAGTAACTCCCGGGCGACAGGAGAATAGGGTGTCAGACTGGCTGGACCGCATAAACTGGGGCGCCGACGGGCTGGTCCCGGCAGTGACGCAGGAGACGGGCTCGGGGCGGGTGCTGACCGTCGCTTGGGTGAACCGCGAAGCGCTGCAGCAGACGGCAGCCACCGGCGAGGCCCACTACTGGTCGCGGTCGCGCAAAAAATTGTGGCACAAGGGCGAGGAATCCGGCCATGTGCAGAAGGTCAAAGCGGTACGCCTCGACTGTGATGCGGATGTGGTGCTGTTCGAGGTCGAGCAGGTCGGGGGCATCGCCTGTCACACCGGGCGGCACAGCTGTTTTTTTCATGAACTGCGCAACGGGAGCTGGGTCGAGGTGGATCCAGTGCTGAAAGACCCCAAAACGATTTACAAAAAGCAGTAGTACGGTAATTAATGGCCAATATCGACAAAGACATACTGTTGCGGCTGGGCGAGACCATCGCCGCGCGCAAGGGCGCCGACGCGGCGGGTTCGTACGTCGCCGGTCTGCTGGCCCAGGGCGAAGATGCGATTCTGCGCAAGGTGCTTGAGGAGGCGGCGGAGACGCTGCTCGCCTCGAAGGAGGGTGATAAACTGCATGTGATCCGCGAGACGGCGGACCTGTGGTTTCACACGCTGGTGCTGCTGGCCTGGCACGGTGTCGGGCCGGAAGATGTGCTTGCTGAATTGCAGCGGCGCGAGGGTGTATCCGGCGTCGCGGAAAAGGCATCGCGTAAGTAACGCCGCGAAAATGAATTCTTACCCCGTGCCCGTGCACGGATCATGAGGAGCTTGTTATGGGTTCGTTCAGCATCTGGCATTGGTTGATCGTGTTGCTGGTGGTGGTCCTGATATTTGGCACCAAGAAACTGCGCAATATCGGCGCTGACCTTGGCGGCGCAGTCAAGGGGTTCAAGGAAGGCGTGAAGGCCGGCGACGACAAGGCCGGCGAGGTCAAGTCTGAAATCCCGCCCTCCACCGGCCAGACCATCGACGGCGAAGCACGCAAGGAAACCACGAAGTCGTGACGGGTCTATGGTGAAGGGTAAATCCGGGCTTCACTGCCGCGCGACTTTACCCTTCACTCATGACCCTTCACCCCTCACCCATTTCGCCCTATGTTTGATATCGGCTTCTCCGAATTGATGGTCATTGCCGTGGTGGCGCTGATTGTCATCGGCCCGGAGAAATTGCCCAAAGTCGCGCGCACCGTCGGCCACCTGTTCGGCCGCATGCAGCGCTATGTCAACGACGTGAAGTCCGACATCAGCCGCGAAATGGCGCTCGACGACCTGCGCAAACTGCAATCGAGCATGCAGGACACCGCGCGCTCTATTGAGCAGTCGGTGACCGAGGATGTGCGTTCGGCAGAACGGTCAATGGCCGAGGAAGTGCGTTCGGCAGAACAGTCAATGGCCGAGGAGAAGAGATCGGCTGGAAGCGAAATGAACAAAATAACCGCCGCTGCGCCGGCCGCGGCTGTGGAGTCGGCACCGCCGGGCGCGCCCGCAGCCGTCGCCGTGCCGGCACCGGTCAAACCGGTATAAAAAAACCGGCGAAAACAAGCAGTGACCGAAGACACCTTCATCTCCCACCTGGTCGAACTGCGCGACCGGTTGCTGCGTGCGTTGATCGCGTTCGGGCTGGTGCTGCTGGTGCTGATTCCGTTTTCTTCCAACCTCTACGACCTGCTGGCGACGCCGATGATGCACGCGCTGCCAGAAGGGGCAAAAATGATCGCCACTGGCGTGATCACGCCGTTCCTGGTGCCGGTCAAGGTAGCGATGATGCTGGCTTTCATGATCACGCTGCCCTACACGCTGTTCCAGGCCTGGTCGTTCATCGCGCCCGGCCTCTACAACCACGAAAAGCGTCTGGTGCTGCCGCTGGTGGTGATGAGTACGCTGCTGTTCGTGGTCGGCATCGCGTTCTGCTACTTTTTCGTCTTCAACACGGTGTTCCACTTCATCAACCAGATCGCGCCGAAAAGCATTTCGGTGGCGCCGGATATCGAAAACTATCTTAATTTCGTACTCACCATGTTCATGGCCTTCGGTCTGACTTTCGAGACGCCGATCGTGGTGGTGATGCTGACGCGCATGGGCATCGTCACACTGGAACAGTTGCGCAGCATCCGGCCCTATTTCATTGTCATTGCCTTCATCATCGCCGCGGTGGTTACGCCGCCCGACGTGGTGTCGCAACTGCTGCTGGCGATCCCCATGTGCCTGCTGTTCGAGGTGGGCCTGTTTGCTGCGCGCTTCGTGCCGCCACGGCCGCGCAGCGCGGAAGATGATGAATCGGGAAAATACAGTCCGCCGTCGGATGCGGCGCAGGACGCGGAACTCGACCGCATCGCCGCCGAAGAGCGGAGCCGTTCCGGCAACTGAGTTCGTCAAACAGGGCGCTACACCAGCGGACGAGCTTGCCGCTTTTGCCGGCTTAGCCTGCTAGAGCCGCCGGTCGGGGTTACCGGCTTAGTCAACTTACTCTTTGCGCGGCTGTTTCGGCCGCTTGCCGACCGTCACCTTAAGATCGATTTCCTTCGCTTCGCGCATCACCCGCAGCGTGGCTTGGCTGCCGGGGGTGAGTGCTGCGATCAGGTTGAGCATGGTCGCTGAATCGGTGACGGTTTTGCCATCGACGGCCACCAGCACGTCACCGACTTTCATGCCGCCGCGGTCTGCAGGCGTGCCACGGAACACTTCGGTGACCAGCGCGCCGCGCGTGGTGCCGGGCATCTTGAACGATTCGGCGATTTCCCGGGTCATTTCCTGCACACCGACGCCGATCCAGCCGCGCTCCACCGAACCGGTCTTGATGATCTGCTCCATCACCGTTTTTGCAGTACTCACCGGGATCGCGAAACCAATGCCCAGCGACGCACCGCCGGGGGTGCGCGAATAAATCGCGGTGTTGATGCCGATCAGGTGGCCGTTGACGTCGACCAGCGCACCGCCCGAATTGCCGGGGTTGATCGCGGCGTCGGTCTGAATGAAATTCTCGAAGGTATTGATGCCGAGGTGGCTGCGGCCGGTGGCGCTGACGATGCCCATCGTCACCGTCTGGCCGACGCCGAAGGGGTTGCCGATGGCGAGCACCACATCGCCGACCCGGGTGCTGTCGGCTTGGCCGAAGGTGATGGCCGGCAGTTTGGGCAGGTCGATTTTCAGTACTGCGAGATCGGACTCCGGATCGGTGCCGACCACCTTGGCAATGACGCGTCGCGTGTCGGCCAGGGCGACCTCGATGCTGTCCGCGGCCTCGACCACATGGCTGTTGGTGAGGATGTAACCTGATTCGCTGACGATCACGCCGGAACCGAGGTTGGTGCTGGGCTGGCTCTGCGCCTCGGCAGACTGGTCACCGAAGAAATAGCGGAACAACGGGTCGTCCATCAATGGGTGCCGTTGCTGCGCCTTGACCGCCTGTGACGTGAAAATATTGACCACTGCCGGCATCGCTTTTTTGGCGGCATCGCTGTACGAAGCAGCGCGCGGCGCGGCGTTGTCGCCGGTCATCTGTCTGACGGTGGTGATCACCGCGCCCTGCGGTGAGTTGCCATTGAGCAGGTCGGGGCGCAAGGTGGTGACCACGAACAGCGCGGCGAGGCAAATGGTCGCGGTTTGACAGAAAATCAGCCAGAGTTTTCGCATGAAGGGGCTGCGGGGTCGCGGTTACAATGTGTTCTGTTTTGATGAATTCAATGAGGCTTATGGAACGGGAGCTTATGGAACGCGCTGCGCTCGACGCTTATCTGGCGGAATATCTGCAAGTCCCTGATTTCCGTGATTATTGCCCAAACGGCCTGCAGGTGGAAGGGCGCGCCGAAATCGCCAGCATCGTGACCGGCGTGACGGCGTCGGCGGCGCTGATCGAAGCTGCGATTGCTGCCGGTGCCGACGCACTGATCGTGCACCACGGCTATTTCTGGCGCGGTGAAGACGGACGCATCACCGGCATGCGCCGTCGTCGCATCGGCCTGTTGCTGGAACACGACCTCAACCTGTTTGCTTACCA
>JAYUYQ010000154.1:0-5339 GCA_043752435.1 Betaproteobacteria bacterium | reverse complement strand
GTTTCTGGCGGGCCTCCATAAACGCCATGTGCAGGCTGACTTCAAGTTCCTGGGCAATCATGGTTGTCCGATCATGGGCATGTGAGACCTCGGGTTTGTCGCTTCAATTCGCTTGCTTTAATTCTCTTCCATTACACACTGTAACGGATGTAGGTGCTGCTTGGCGTACGACTTTACCTGTTCCACTTTGGTTGCGGCAACATCTCTCGGAAATATACCGCAGACACCCATGCCATCGCGGTGGACCTTGAGCATGACCTGGGTAGAGCGTTCGCGACTGAGCGAGAAAAACCGCTGTAATACCCCTACGACGAAGTCCATCGGGGTGTAGTCGTCGTTAAGCAGCAGCACCTTGAACATCGGTGGCTGCTTGGCCTTGGTACGCTTCGCCTCAAGGACGGTGTCTTCACGCTGCCTGGTTGCCATACCGTTGAAAAATTCGCATTACCTGCTGCATTACAAGCTACAAATGGGGCCTGTGCTTCAATCTGCAAGTGCGGCATGCACGCAGAAAACCCGCTGTGAACCTATTGTGTCCGGACTGCAGAATTTTTCAAGTGGCTGCAAACAAGGGTAAAACCCGCCAGAAAGGGGGTTTACGGCACACGCTTGACTTTCGCCAACAAATAACCTATGAAGCAGTCGGGTGTTGGGGTTCAGGCTTTATCGCAAGTCCAGCGCGGTGCATTAGTTTGGCCAATGCGCATTTGTTTGGCCAATGCGATCCTTGAGACTCGAACAAATCGCGGCGCCCATCCGCTTTTCTATCAAGGCAGGCATATGGCAACTGGTACTGTGAAATGGTTCAATGACTCCAAAGGTTATGGGTTCATCACTCCGGATGACGGTAGCGAAGATCTTTTCGCGCACTTCTCCGCGATCCAGATGAATGGCTTCAAGACACTGAAAGAAGGTCAGAAAGTGTCGTTCGAAGTCACCCAGGGGCCCAAGGGCAATCAAGCCTCTAACATCCAAGCAGCCTGAAGCTGTGAATTTTGCCGCTGGCAGCGATGCCGGCGACCCTGCACCAGACAAAACCCGCAGACCTTCCAGGTCCTGCGGGTTTTTTTCGTTTAGTCCCTGGACGCCGCTTCCGGATTAGCCTCATCACAGGCCCCGGACGCTGTATCCGGATAAGTCCCATTCTGTCCCCGGACGCCGGATCCAAGTTAGTTGATTTATGCCGGATGCAATAAATGCGATAATTCGTTGACGGACCAGCATGGGAAGCGTGCGGATGCCGCAGTTCCAATTCTGCTCGTGGAACGCCCCGGGACGCCCCAAAGATCGCCGGAACCGGCCGATCACTTGACCGAAAAAAATCGAACGGAGAATTTAGCAATGAGTGGAAAACTTGACCTGCTGAAAATCGCGCAGGAAGAAGCAAACGGTGACCTGTTCAAGCACCTGGACGGCGTATTCAAGCGCTCCAAGACCCAACCGCGCGGCATCAGCGACGCCACCATCTGGGAGGGCGGCAACTTCACCGACGGCGTCAATCCGGTTGCCCATGCGCTCACCGACACCTTCGCGCTTAACGGCACCATCATGGCACTCGACGTACTCGGCCTGCCTTTTCTCGGCGTACCGATGATGGCGCAGTTCAGGCACGACACGAAGCTCAAGTCGCTCGAGTGGTTCGGCAAGATGGATTTCACCTGCCTGAAATGGTCGACCGCAGGCGACTTCATGGTCAATGACGGCGGCAAAAAAGTGGTTGTGGCCGGCAAGTCGGCCAATGCCCCGCTGCGCACCGCCGCCGGCGTCTACTGCAACGTCCGTCCCTACGGCGCAATCACCAACGTACGCTTCATGCCGGGCCTGCCGTACTCGCAGGACAACAAGAAATTCGTCGTTGAAAAAGCCACCGGCAACATCCACTCCGAAATGAACACCCCGGGCGTGCGCATGGCCTATGCCGCACGGCTGTTCCTGAAACTGGTCCATGACCGCGGCTGCATCGGCCGCGTCGCCACCAAGCCGACCCAGGCGAAAGAAGACGCGGTGAACGCAGGTCTGTTCCGCTGGATGATCCAGGACACCAAGTTCCAGCTGAAGCGCCAATACGCGGTTGACGCCTACGAAGAGCACAAGGAAAACGTCCACGCCATCGTCGCGCTGCTGCCGAAAGACTTCAAGGCCGGCATGGAAAACTGGGGCGGCGACATCTACGAGCACATCTCCGACACCAACTTCGGCCTCATGCTGCACGACATGATCGAGCAGCGCGAATGCATCATCTACTCGACCGACCTTGACGGTGACCGTCTGACCGACCTGATGGCCGACGCGCCGGACGTGCTGCGCAAGTGGGGCCAGATCATTCTCGACTACGCCAAGACCGGCAAGAAGATGGGCGACGTATGGAAGGACATGGGCTTCACCATGACCAACGGCAAGGACATGACCAGCGTCATGTACCGCATGGAAGGCGCGCCGATTTTCGAGCAGACCCTCGGCTCCGCCGATGCAATGCTGCAGCGCCTGCTCAACGGTGACGAAACCGTCGGCGGCACCAAGGATCCCTACGATCCGCGCATCCACTTTGTGCTGATCAATGAAGCTTATAAAGCTGCGAACCCTGGCAACAAGGAACTTGCGGGCTGGCTGGATGCGCAACTGGCGATTTTCGACAAGCTCTACAGCGCCAAACGTCCGCGTTACATCGATGGGTACAACCAGCTCAAGGCTGCGATCAAGCCCTGGGGCAGCAAGTAACTAAACCCCCTTCCGGCTTCCAGCCGGATCGCAGCACCCACAACGCCCGCAACCGCGGGCGTTGTTTTTTTTGGCTTTTCTCAATAAATTTCATCATCCGGCAAGGATCGTTATTTCGCATTGCAAAATAACCGAAATCGAGGCCCACCTGCTGCAACCTGGAGGGAAAGCAGCGCAGCAAAACAGATACTGGACTCCGCGACATTGTGTTTATAATGCATTGCAGCACTTTGTTCGAAACTGGATTTTGCCATATGAAATCGGTTGCACGATGAAGTGCAGCGATCAATTACAGCCATGCAGCAGCGCATTGCCCAACCCTCAACCGCGAGAGGCCATCATGTCCATCACCGTACCGGAAGGCATCGAGATTCTCGGCGCCACCCCCGCGCCTTACTCTGAAATCCTCAGTCCGCAAGCTCTGATTTTTGTCGCCAAGCTTTCCCGCAAATTCGAGACGCGCCGCCGCGATTTGATGGCACAGCGCGCTTTGCGCCAAGCCGAGTTTGACGCCGGCAAACTGCCGGATTTCCTCGCTGCAACCCAATCCATACGTGACGGTGACTGGACCATCGGCCCCGTACCCGCCGACCTGCAGGACCGCCGCGTCGAAATTACCGGCCCCACAGACCGCAAGATGGTGATCAACGCACTGAACTGCGGCGCCAATGTGTTCATGGCCGATTTCGAGGATTCGAACGCGCCAACCTGGAGCAACATGATCGAAGGCCAGCTCAACATGCGCGACGCCATCCGGCGTTCAGTGACGTTCCAGAGTCCCGAAGGCAAAAGTTACAAGCTCAACGCCAGGACCGCCACGCTGTTGGTGCGTCCGCGCGGTTGGCATTTGATGGAAAACCATGTGCTGATCGACGGTGCCCCGGTCTCCGGCGCGATTTTCGATTTCGCGATGTATTTTTTCCACAACGCCAAGGAAGCCCTCGCCCGCAACACCGGTCCGTATTTTTATCTGCCGAAAATGGAAAGCCACCTCGAAGCGCGGTTGTGGAACGACATTTTCATCATGGCGCAGCAGGAGCTCGGCGTGCCGCAGGGCACGATCAAGGGCACGGTGCTGATTGAAACCGTGCTCGCCGCTTTCGAGATGGACGAAATCCTCTACGAGCTGCGCGAGCATTGCGTCGGCCTCAACATCGGTCGCTGGGATTACATTTTCAGCTGCATCAAGAAATTCCGTTCCAACAAAGATTTTTGTCTCGCCGACCGCAGCCAGGTGCTGATGACCGCGCCGTTCATGCGCGCCTATGCGCTGCTGCTGATCCAGACCTGCCATAAACGTAAAGCGTTTGCGATGGGCGGCATGGCGGCACAGATTCCAATCAAGAACGATCCCGCAGCCAACGACGCCGCCACGGCCAAAGTGCGCGCCGACAAGGAACGCGAAGCCACCGACGGCTGCGACGGCACCTGGGTCGCGCATCCGGGACTGGTCGGCATCGCCAAGGAAATTTTCGACAAATACATGCCGGCAGCCAACCAGGTCAGCCGCCTGCGGCCCGACGTCAACGTCACCGCCAAAGACCTGCTCAACTTCCAGCCGGAAGCGCCGATCACTGAAGCCGGCCTGCGCAACAACATCAGCGTCGGCATCCAGTACATCGGGGCCTGGCTCGCCGGCAACGGTTGTGTGCCGGTGTACAACCTGATGGAAGACGCCGCTACCGCGGAAATTTCGCGCTCGCAAATCTGGCAGTGGATGCGCAGTCCCAAGGGCGTGCTTGATGACGGCCGCAAGGTCACCAAGGACATGTTCCGCAAAATGCTGCCGGAAGAACTGTCACGGGTGCGGCGCGAACTTGGCGAAGAAGCCTGGAAAGCCGGACGGTATGAAGAGGGCTCCAAACTCTTCGATGAAATCAGCACCAGTGACAATTACGTGGAGTTCCTGACGCTGCCCGGTTACGAGCAACTGACCAGGGTTGTTAAAAAGAGCATCGAAACCGGCGTCACCGCATAAACGCAGCAACAAGCGGCACCAAAAAAAGGCCCCGTCTCCGCGGGGCCTTTTTCCGTACAATCCAGCGATGACAACACAGGTCATCCTGCTCAACAAACCCTATGGCGTAATCTGCCAGTTCACGCCTTCGGGTAAACACCGGACACTGAAGGATGTGGTACCGATCGCCGAGGTCTATCCGGCAGGACGGCTGGATACCGACAGTGAAGGCCTGGTCGTGCTGACCGGTGACGGCGATCTGCAGCACCGGATTACCGATCCCCGGCACAAACTGGCGAAAACCTATTTTGTTGAAGTCGAGGGCGCGCCCACGGATGCCGCGCTGGGGCCATTACGCAAAGGCATCCAGTTGAACGACTACCGCGCCCGGCCGGCGGAAGTTGCCTTGGTCGCGCCGCCAGACTGGTTATGGCCGCGGGTGCCCCCGGTGCGCTTCCGCCAGAACATCCCCACCACCTGGCTGAAAATAACCATTCGCGAAGGCCGTAACCGCCAGATCCGGCACATGACTGCAGCGGCCGGCTTCCCGACGCTGCGGTTGATCCGCCACAGTGTCGGCCCGTGGACCTTGGCCGGAATTGCCCCAGGCGCCTGGAAAATTGCCGAGTCATCCATTTTGGGCTGCAACGAGGGAAATTCTGGC
>JAYUYQ010000153.1:0-12958 GCA_043752435.1 Betaproteobacteria bacterium | reverse complement strand
GATGACCTTTTTTAAACACCATGCTGGTCGGCCACACTTCGATCTTGCATTCGACCACTTCATTGCGTTTCAGCCACTGGCGCTCGTCATGGGCGTGGAACGGCCGGTACGGCAGTGATTTTTTCTCGTCCAGCTTGCGGTGCGATGCGCGCAGCCAGCCCTTGGTGACACAAGGGATGGGCTGGCTGTGCTGGCCGACTTCGCAGACATCATGGCCGTCGGCATCGATATTGCGAATGGTGACGAAGAGGTCCATGTCCTCCGACGTGCTCGACACCCACAGATTCAGCACCAGCGGACCGGTGACCTCGGTGTCTTCCGCCATCGGCGGCGTCACGAAGGACACGCCGGTGCGCCCGACATTGCCGTGGGTGGTCGACAGTGACGAGCCGCCGGCAACACCGGCACTGGTCACGCCGCTCGGCGTATAAGATAGCTTTGAAGCGATCTTGGGTGCCGACTTCGCGAGCAGTCCCTCGACTTCATCCGGTCCGCCCGGCGTCTTGCGCTCGGGCTTGAGATAAAGTTTGGTCCACTTGGTGCGCTTCAGCGGCCATTCGTTCTCGGTGCGGAAGGCATAGGGTTTTTTGCTGCCACCGGTGCGGATCTCGAGTTTGATCGGCGGCTCGTCCATGATGCCGGTGTCGATGTCCTTCAGCCAGTAATCGAACCAGCGCAACTGGTCCATGCGCCCTTCCTCGGCATGGAAGGGATGGAAATGGCTGCCGGTGTGAATGCGCAACTTCTTGTGTTTTGATGCGGCGTTCATGAAACCTTCGGTGTTGCCACGCAGGTGCATCGAGAAACCGCCCCAGTTGCCGACGCTGTACACCGGTACCTTGATCTGATCCCAGCGCGCACTGCTCAGCCGCCAGTATTCAGAATCGAGGTCGTTGCGCATGAAATTCCACATCATGTCGTTGTGGAAGGCATCGGGGTTGTAGCTGCGCGGTTTTCCGAGCAGTTGATGTGCAGTGTGCGTCAGCCACCAGTTGCCGATGAAACCCAGCGCAAAAATGCCGCCGTGGTAGGCCTGGTCGCGGTACTGATCAGCACGGCCTTCCCAGGGCATGATCGCCTTCAGCGATGGCGGTTGCTGATTGGCGGCCCGCCATTGTGACGACGCATGATATGAAATTCCGAGCATGCCGACCTTGCCGTTACACCAGTCGCGTTTGGCGAGCCATTCGATGGCGTCATAGGTATCGAGCCCTTCCTGAAAGGAACTCGGGTCCGACTTGCCCGGCGACTTCCCTGAGCCGCGCATATCGATCCGCACACAGGCATAACCGCGCGGGCACCACCACTCGGGATTGGCGGTCTCCCAGTTCATATGGGGATTCGCCTTCTCCTCCAGATCCGCCGGTGGAATCCATAACTTGTCCTTCTGGTACGGCCCGGCATTGAGAATCACCGGCACGCGCTCGCGGAAATTCGGGCGGAACACATCGGCGTAGATTACGGTGCCATCGCGCAGCGGAATCTGCACGTCTTTCTCGATGATGAGTTTCATCTTGCGGGGTTGCGAGACTTTTTTCTGACGGCTCATGACCACCTGACTCCCTGTCTGTAACCATTGATTAATAAAATTTAAGCGGGCCTCAAAGCATCAAGGACTTATTCCGGCACAAGCCCGGCGCTCTGTGCCACTTTTCGCCACTTCTCGATCTCGGTGCGGTTGTAACGGTCGTATTCCTCCGGTGAATTGCCGACCGGTATTGCACCCTGACTGGAAAGACCGCTACGCACGGCAGGATCCTGCAAGGCCTTCACCACGACTGCATTCAAGCGGTCGATGACCGGCCGGGGCGTCTTCGCTGGCGAAAGCATGCCGAATCCGCTGGACACCAGAAAATCCTTGTAGCCCTGCTCGATCATGGTCGGCACCTCGGGTGCAACCGGCGAACGCGTGGCCGTGGCCTGCGCGATCATGCGCAGCCGGCCATTGCGGACATACTCGATAAAGGCGGGCATGGCGGCAAAGATCATATGTGCCTGCCCCGACACCACATCCACCGTCGCCGGACCGACTCCCCGATACGGCACATGAATCATTTTCAGGCTCGCCGCCGACGCCAGCATCTCTATGGCGAGGTGCGTAGAGGTGCCGCGGCCCGGAGTGGCATATACGAGTTCACCCGGACGAGACTTGGCCAATGCGACCAGCTGCCGGATGTTGTGCACCGGCAGCGAGGGATGCACCACCAGCGCATTCGGCACATCGGCAACCAGCGTCACCGGTGCAAAATCATTGATCGAGTCATAGGGCAGCGATTTGATCACCGCAGGGTTGATCACGTGAGCAGTCGACACCATCACAATGGTGTATCCGTCGGGCGGAGACTTGGCAGCGATGTTGGTACCCAGCGTGCTCCCTGCACCACCACGGTTGTCGATCAGGATCTGCTGACCGAGATCCTGCGCCATTCTCGGTGCAATGAAACGGGCAATGATGTCGGTATTGCCGCCGGGGGCAAACGGCACGATCAGCCGGACAGGTTTGGTTGGCCAAGTCTGAGCACAAGAAACTGACGACCAAAAGACAGCTACGAACGCCAAGCACGCACAACAAATGCGACGCATAGGATCTCCTCAGTTTTTTGCACGTGCAAACATTGTTTTTATTTTCGCGCGTCACCAGTTTAAACACGATGGCGCGAGATTGTCACGCTGCGTCCAGAAAATGACAGGGGTCATAGGCGCCACGCCCGCCCTGATCCGGTGCATCCTTTCATGCGCCAATCGATTCACACGCCGAACAGCTGACGCAACGCCTCTGGTAAACTCGCCACTCCATAGAACAGCGCCAATCATCCGGAGGAAACCATGATTTACGAAGTTCGCACGTACGACATCAAACCCAAATCACTGGCTGAAGTCGAAAAACGTTTCGGCGAAGCCTACGAACACCGCAAAAAACTGTCGCCGCTGGCCGCTTTCTGGCACACCGAGATCGGTCCGCTGAACCAGATCATCCACGTCTGGCCGTACAAGGACATGGCGGAACGCGACCGCATCCGCGCTGAGGCCGCTGCCAGCGGCAACTGGCCGCCGAAAATCGGCGAGTTCGTGCTCAACATGCGCACCGAAATTTTCATCCCATTCTCGTTTTCGCCCGAATTGAAGCCTGGCAAGATGGGCCCGTACTTCGAAATGCGCACTTACACCTACGCGCCCGGCGAGCTGCCGAAAATCCAGAAAGTCTGGGAAAAAGCGATGCCGGCGCGCGTCAAGTTCAGTCCGCTGGTCGGCGTCTGGTATGCGGAACTCGGTGCAGTTAATCGCTTCACCCACATCTGGTCATACCCTTCGCTGGATGCGCGCAACGAGGCCCGCGAAAAAGCGGTCGCCGCCGGCGTCTGGCCGCCTTCTTCAGTCGCCAAAAAGGAAGGCATGCCCGACGCGTTGCTGACCGCGCAGGAAAACAAGATCGTGATGCCGGCGGCGTTCTCGCCCCTACAATAAAGCCTCTACAATAAGGCCCCTGCAATAATCCGGGAAGCGGCGCATGCCCGTCGGCAAGCTCGATCATTACTCGATCCGCACGCTGGACATTGAGGCGTCGCGCCGTTTCTACACCGAAGTCATGGGTTTCGAAACAGGCTTCCGACCACCGTTCAACTTCCCCGGCCTGTGGCTCTACAACGGCGCGCCCTATCCGGAGTCCACCGGCGTTGTGCACATCATCGGCATCGACCCGAAGGATCCGCAGGGTTTAAAGGATTACTTGGGTGATCGCGACCTGGCATCACTGCAGGGAACCGGCTCCGTCGATCACATGGCCTTTACCGCAACCGGCCTCACCGCCATGCGCTCACGCCTGCAGCAGCAGGGCATCCCATTCCGCGAACGCACGGTGCCGTCGCTCAATCTGCATCAGGTGTTCTGTGAGGATCCCAGCGGAGTCACCATCGAACTGAATTACCTGGCGGCCGAAGCCGCAGCGGCCTGAGCGGCATGCCTTTGCCGCGTGCGTTGATCATCGGCGGTTCGCTGGGCGGACTGTTTATCGCCAACCTGCTGCACCGCCAAGGCTGGGATGTCGGGGTTTACGAACAGTCTGCCACGCCACTGGCCGGACGCGGCGCCGGCATCATCACCCATCCCGACCTGTTCATGGCGCTCGAGCGCATCGGCATCGTGGTGGATGACACTATTGGCGTGGACATTGAGGGCCGTGTTGCATTTGCCCGCAGCGGCGCGGTGCTGGGCACGCTGCCGGTGCGGCAATGCCTGACCACCTGGGGACGGCTGCACAGGCTGCTGCTGGATGCCTTCCCGTCCGAGCGTTATCACCTCGGCCATGCCTGCTCAAGCGTAGAGCAGACCGTGCACTCCGTGACTGCACATTTCGCTAACGGTGCCATGGTGCAAGGCGACCTGCTGATCGGCGCAGATGGCATACGCTCGGCAATACGCAGTCAGTTCGCGCCAGCCACTCTGCCGGAATACGCCGGCTACATCGCCTGGCGCGGCCTTGCCGCGGAGACCGACCTGACACCGCAGACCCATCGCGATCTGTTCCCGAAATTCGCCTTCAGCCTGGCACCACGGGAGCACATGCTCGGTTATCCGGTAGCCGGTTTTGGCAACTCGACACGCGCCGGTGAGCGCTGCTTTAATTTTGTCTGGTACCGGCCGACATCTGCCACAAGCGAATTGGCGGAACTGTGCACGGATATCCGCGGCCGCCGGCACGATATGGCCATCCCGCCACCGCTGATCCGCCCCGCAGTGCTCAATGCCATGCGCGAGTCCGCGCAAGCACAGTTGTCGCCACAGTTTGCCGAAGTGGTAGCCAAAACCCGGCAGCCTTTTTTCCAGGCCATATTCGACCTCGAATCGCCGCAGATGGCACACGATCGCATCGCGCTGCTTGGCGATGCCGCCTTCGTGGCGCGTCCGCATTGCGGCATGGGCGTATCCAAGGCGGCCGGTGATGCGATGTTGCTGGCCGATCTGTTGCAGGGCAACCACAATGACGTAGCAGCGGCGCTGGCGCGTTATTCAACGGCACGCGTGCGCTTCGGCAAGTCCGTGGTCGCGCACGCCCGCATGCTGGGTGCATACCTGCAGGGTTGCGCGAATACCGAACATTTGCACACGCCCGAAGCCGTGATGCGCGACATCGCGGTGACCCGCGAATTCTGAACAACAAGGGAGTAATTCATGAAAATCGGATTCATCGGACTCGGCACCATGGGCGGATCCATGGCGCTCAACCTGCGCAAAGCGGGTTTTGACCTCGTCGTCTTTGACGTGCGGGCGGACGCCGCCAAACCGCAGCTCGCCGCCGGCGCGACCTGGGCCGACAGCGTGCAAGCGCTGGGTAAAGCGGTGGATGTGGTGCTGACCTCCCTGCCCGGACCGCGCGAAGCCGAAGCCGTCGGCGCCGACCTGATGGCGTCAATGAAACGCGGCGGGGTGTGGTTTGACCTCACCACCAATTCGCCGACCGTGGTGCGCTCCCTGTCGGCGCGCTGCGCTGAACACGGTATCAGCATGCTCGACGCGCCGGTGTCCGGCGGACCCCATGGCGCAAAATCGGGCAAGATGGCGCTGCTGGTCGGTGGTGATGAAAAAGTATTCAACGACAAGCGCAAGGTGCTCGACGCGATCGGCGACCAGGTAATCTACATCGGCGCCATCGGCGCCGGCACCGTCGCCAAACTCGTGCACAACTGCGCCGGTTACGCGATCCAGACCGCCCTCGCCGAAGTGTTCACCGTCGGCGTCAAAGCCGGTGTTGATCCGCTGGCGTTGTGGGCCGCCGTGCGCCAGTGTTCACTGGGTCGCCAGCGCACCTTCGACCGGCTGGGGCGGCAGTTCCTGCAGGGCAGTTTCGATCCGCCGGATTTCGCGCTGAAACTGGCGTTGAAGGATGTCACCCTGGCCACCGAGCTCGGCCGTGAACTGGGAGTGCCGATGCGCGTCGCCAATCTCGCCCACGCCGACATGACCGAAGCACTGAACCGGGGCTGGGCTGACCGCGATTCGCGGATCTCCATGCTGCTGCAGGAAGAGCGTGCCGGTGTGGAAATCAAGGTGCCCGCGGCGGCGATCCAGGCCGTGCTGCAGAAAGACGGCTAGAATCGAAGGCATTCATCGCGCGGGCCCGGCGTCCGCAGGAGCATGTCATGCAATGGCAACACCGGATCGGTCTCCTCGCATCATGCATCGCGCTTTTCGCGGTGCCTGCGGTTTCCGCGCAGGACAATACCGGCGCATTGCTCGACCGGGCTCTCGCCGGCGAACATCGCAGCGAAGCTAACCGGCTGCGCGACAAATACCGACATCCGCGCGAAACCCTGCTGTTTTTCGGGCTGCGGCCCGAGATGACCGTGGTCGAAATCTGGCTCGGCGGCGGCTGGTATTCGGAAATCCTCGGACCGGTGCTGCGCGAGCGCGGCAAATACTATCTGGCGCAATACGCCATCGAAAATCCGAAAGTGGCCGGCTGGCAGCGCGAAGTCCGCGAAAAACAGCAGGCCACCGTGGCGCGGCAGGCGGCGCTCTACGGCAAACCGGTATTTACCTCCTTCGGCCCGCCGGAGCACGTGGCGATCGTGCCGGCAGGCAGCGCCGACCTGGTGCTGACCTTTCGCAATGTCCACAACTGGAGCAGCCAGCAGGCTGACCAGGCCGCGTTCCATGCGTTTTTCGAAGCGCTTAAACCCGGCGGTATACTCGGCGTGGTTGAACATCGCGCCAGACCCGGCACGCCGTTCGAACGCATGGTGAAAACCGGCTACATGACCGAAGCCTATGTGATCGGACTCGCCGAAAAAGCCGGCTTCAGGCTGGCCGAAAAATCCGAGATCAATGCCAATCCACTCGACACCACCGACCACCCCAACGGCGTATGGACACTGCCGCCGATGTTGCGGGGCCGGCTGGATCCGGAAAAATACGCTGCGATCGGCGAAAGCGACCGCATGACACTGAAGTTCCGCAAACCGGAATGAATGCCATCATCTCGCCACTTTACGCTGCACTGCTCGGGTTGATCTTCATCGCGCTGAGCATCCGCACCATCCGCCTGCGCCGCCGGTATCGCGTGGGCGTCGGCGATGGCAACCACGCCGAACTGCAGCGCGCGGCGCGCGTCCACGCCAATTTCGCGGAATACGTGCCGTTGGCGCTGCTGCTGATTTATTTTGTCGAAACCGGTGGCGGACCGCGGCTGCTGATCCACGCTCTCGCCATTGCACTGCTCTGCGGCCGCGTGCTGCATGCCTGGGGCGTCAGTCAGGTCAGCGAAAATTATCGTTATCGCACCGCCGGCATGGTGCTGACCTTCAGCGTGATCATTACGGCTTGCCTGTTCCTGCTGCTGGAACGACTCTTCTGAAAAAATCAGCGCCGGCTCATCTTTGATACAAGCCGGGGTTGAGCCGATCGATGTCCGCCTGCACCTGCTCGCGGCTGCGTTCATAGACGATTTCCCGACCCATCACCGAGCCGGCATAAGCCTGGCCGGTGCGCGTCGGCGACAGCGAGCACTTCACGCTGTGCACGCCCTCACCGATCACCACTTCGATCGCAGACGCACGCTTGCTGAACACTACAACTTCCATCACCTGTTTGGTCTCGGTGACGCGCACCTGGATTTTTTCCGTTATCAATCGGGTGTCCCGGGAAAATGCGCGGATCCGGCAGTCCTGACCCGCACGGTTGTGTCAGCGCACGATCTTGCGCGCGATAACCACGTTGTCATACACAAGGTTGGATGACCAGATCCAGCGCGCACCGTCGAATAACTCGGGGTAACGCGTGTATGCAGTCAGGGTGGTCACACCGATCTCTTCGTCGGTGTACTCATAAGCCCGCGGCCAGCTGCTGTCATTGTATGTCCTGGACTGCCAGGTTTTTGGATAGGCGTAATGCACCATGTAGCAGTTGTCGCGGCATACCGGTTTCTTGACGTGCGGATAGGTACGACCGAGCTTGTCGAAAAAATGCAGGTTGCCTTTTTCCACTACGTCATTAGGACTGTCCAGCGGGCCAATCATGAAGGTCTGTGCTTTCCATGAACTGTCGGTCACCGTGCCGTCGCTGAATTTTGCGATCAGCCCGCCGTCGCCGAGGTACCATGAGTCATTCAGTCGCGCCATGTTTTCAACGCCGAGCGCCAGGTATTCGTCCCAGTCCACCAGCAGGAAGGCCATGGTGTAGGGCCGCTTGACCTTGAACTTGACGATTGCAGAGTTGAACGGCGTATACGGCGTGTTATCAACCGAAACCAGCTTGCCGTTTACATACAACTCGAAATAATTGTCAGCGACAATGAAACCGGTCACCACTTCGCCATCGGAGTCGATTTCGATCACCGGCACCTTGTCGGTGGAAACTGCAGCCGCATTCAAGGGCAGAACCTTGTTGCATTCATTGTAAAGGTCGTAAGACAGGGGCCCCTCTTTGCGCTGCAAGGCCGTATTGGCGGGCACCGTGATCACCGTGCCGTCGGTGGCCACAATCTCGCCCACAGCAGCCACCCGCAGATTCATCTTGGGATTGGTGTGCGTGCAACTGGTCAGGTTCTGCACGACGATCTTTTTCGCCTGCCCCTGAGTCACCATCCGTTTTGCCGGACCTTCCGGCGGATCCAGCGCAATTTCGGGTCCCCGCGACTGACAGGCGGCCAGCGCCATACATCCCAGCACAGCCAGCAGAATATTGTGCGATGCCGCACGTGAGGCCTTGATCGTTTCCAGCATGATCTCTCTCCCTTGGTTTGCCGGCGCCCGTTGCAGAATCTGAATGCTCTGCTGATTTGGCGACGGTCCGAACCAGCTTAGCCGAGCGCCATGGTCAGGGCAAGCACGCACAGGTTTGCCCGCCTTGCCAGCCACCGACAAACCAATTTGGGCGAATCTTTCTTCCAAGTTTCCCCGAAGCCCATCCCTTATAATTTCGCCCTTTCTCCGGCAACCTTTCCCTTACCCAAATGCTCATTAAATTCACGCTTAACGGCGACCCTGCTGAAGTCCATCTGAAATCGCCTGACCGCCTGCTGGTCGATGTGCTGCGCGACGACCTGCAACTCACCGGCACCAAACACGGCTGCGGTATCGGCGCCTGCGGCACCTGCACCATCATCGTCGACGGCGCCCCGGTGTCTTCCTGCCTGCAACTCGCCGCACTGTGCGACGGTGCGCATGTGCGTACCGTAGAAGGACTGGCCGAGGCGGGTGTACTGCATCCGGTGCAGCAGGCCTTTATCAACAAATCGGCCATGCAATGCGGCATCTGTATTCCGGGCCATGTCATGCAGTGTGTATCGCTTCTCGAAAAAACCCCCAACCCCAGCGATGAAGACATCCGCATGAGCGTTGACAGCGTGTATTGCCGCTGCACCGGCTACGTCAAGATCATCGACGCCTACCGTGAAGCCATCGCACTGCTGAAAAAGGCGGGCAAGGCATGAACAACCGCCACCGAACTTTGCGCAACCAGAATCTGCGCGACTCGAAATTCGAAACCGGCCTGCTGGTCGTTGGCAAGGATGTGCCGCGCACCGACGCCATCCCCAAAGTCACCGGCGCCGCGCAGTATGTTGCCGACATCCACTTACCCGGCATGCTGCACGCCGCCGTGCTGCGCAGTCCGCATCCGCATGCCCGTATCCTGTCCATCGACACCAGCGCCGCGCGCAGCATGCCCGGCGTCAAAGCCGTGGTCACCGGCGAGGACACCGCGAAACGCAAATGGGGCGCGTTCCGGCCCGACCTCTATCCACTGGCCATCAACAAGGTGCGTTATGTCGGTGACGAGGTTGCCGCGGTCGCCGCCATCGATCCTGAAACTGCACGCGCCGCGGTCGACCGCATCGTCGTCGAATACGCATTGCTGCCGGGCGTGTTTTCGCTGGATGAAGCAATGGCGCCGGGCGCAGCACTGGTGCATGACGATACGCCGGGCAACGTCGCCCATGAATTTGCCTTCGAACGCGGCGAAGTCGATGCCGGCTTCAAAGCGTCCGACGTCATCGTCGAAGGCACCTGGGATTCGATCCGGCAGTGGCATTCTTCACTGGAAACCATCGGCTGCGTCGCGCACTGGACCAATAACCGCGTGTCCATGTGGTGCAACACTCAGACCCCCTTCCTCGCCCGGGGCCGCTACGCCATCGCGCTCGGCGTGCCGGAGTCGCAGGTGCGGGTGATCCAGACCGAAGTCGGCGGCGGTTTCGGCGGCAAGTCCGGCGACGACAACGGCTCGGTGATCGCGGCCATCCTCGCGCTCAAGGCCGGCAAACCGGTGAAACTGATCCACACCCGCGAAGAAGAATTCCTCGCCAGCCATCCGCGCATGCCCATGCGTTACTGGGTGCGCCTCGGCTTCTCCAAGGCCGGCAAGGTGTTGGCCAAGGAAATCCGCATGTGGGCCGACAACGGCGCCTACACCGGAAAATCGCAGGCTATCCTTGGTGCAGCGACGGTGCGCCACGACGCGTTATACAAATATCCCAACGCCCGCGCAAAATCGACGCTGCTCTATACCAATCTGGTGCCGACCGGCGCCTTCCGCGGTTTCGGCAATCCGTCGGCCGACTGGGCGGTTGAACAGGCCTGGGACCTCGCCGCCGAAAAATTAAAAATTGATGTTGTTGACCTGCTGCGGATGAATGCGGTGGAGGACGGCGATGTCTCACCGCACAACCACAAGATCACCAGTGGCGAATTGCGCCAGTGCATCGACAAAGCCGCCGACCTGATTCAATGGAAAGAGAAACGCAAGGCAAAGAAGGATGGCCACGGTTTGGGCATGGGCTGCAGCATCCACGTCAACGGCCGTCGCAGTTTCGGTGACTGGGACGGCAGCTCGGCCATCGTACGCATTAATGAAGACGGCCGCGCCACCATCATCACTGGCGAAGGTGAAATCGGCCAGGGCGCGCTGACCGTGTTGCGGCAGATTGCGGCTGAAGAACTCGGCCTGCCTTATGAAGACGTGGACATCACCCGCCCCGACACTGACGTCCACCCGCATTCGCTGGGCGCACTGGCCAGCCGGGTGACCTACGTCGCGGGCAATGCGGTGAAACTTGCCGCAACCGCAGCGCACAAGCAATTGATGACCGCAGCGGCTGAGCAGTTCAAGAAGCCGGTCGAAGAACTGACCATCATCAACGGCCAGATCGGACCGCGTAAAGGGGCTGAAAGTGAATTCAAACCGGTCAGCGCTGTTGTCCGCGCCAATATCTACAAGCGCGACGGCGAGGCCATCGTCGGCGTCGGCAACTGGGACAATCCGTCGGATTTCCCGGACCACAGTCGTTACGGCAACGAATCCGGCGCCTACAATTTCGCCGCGCAGGCGGTCGAGGTCGAAGTCGATCGCGGCACCGGCGTGGTTGAGCTGAAGGAAATTTCCGCGGTCGTCGATTGCGGCACCGTCATCCACCCCTCGGCGGCCCAAGGCCAGGTCGAAGGTGCTGTGACCCAGGGCATTGGCCTTGCCATGGTCGAATATTTTGACTGGCACAACGGCACCCCCACCGATCCGCAGTACATCGACTACCCGCTGCCGTCAGCGGAATTCGTGCCGAAAATCCATGTTGCCTTCGCCGACTCGTACGAACCCTCGGGCCCTTTCGGCGCCAAGGGTCTCGGCGAAATCGGCCTCGACGCGATTCCCGCGGCGATTGCCAACGCCATTGCCGATGCGGTCGGTGTGCGCATCTACCAACTGCCCATTACTGCGGAAAAAATTCACCGCGCACTGCATCCGGAACTGTACGCCGATGAAAAAGTCGCGCCCGCTGCACCGCCCAAGGGCGGCGTGTGGACACGACTGGCCACGGGCCGGCCCTCGGGCACGCGCCCCTACGCGATGGAACTGGTGACGCCGAAAACCGTCGATGAAGCGATTGCACTCTATGCCGCCGGTGATACCGCCATTGTTTCCGGTGGCATGTCGCATGCACTGCGCCGCGAGCGTACCGGTTTCCCGCAGGCGAAACGGCTGATGAACGTGGGCCGCATTCCGGAACTGCTGCAGGTCGGCATCACCAAGGGCATGCTACGTATCGGCTCTGCAGTCAATCAGCAGACATTGATTACATTGCCCGAACTGCGCGAACACTGGGCCGTACTCGCCGAGGCGCTGGACGCCGCAGGACACACGCGGGTTCGGCAGATGACCACGGTCGGCGGCAGCGTCGCCCCGCTGATCGGCGGCTTCGACATGCCGGTGGCACTGCTGGGTCTCCATGCCCGCGTCGTCACCGCGACAGCGGCCGGCCGCAAAACCTGGACCCTGGCCGAAGCCTTTGAAAAACGTTTCGCCAAGAACGAAATGGTCATCGCTGTCGAAGTCGATGCCCTGCCCGCGCGCAGCGGCTCGGCCTTCCACAAATTCCTGCCGCGCGGCGTCATGGAAACTCCGGCGGCCAATGCTGCGGCAACCGTCACTCTGGATGCCCAGGGCAAGTGCGTTGCAGCGCGCCTGGTTATCGGCGCTGTCAGCTGGAAACCGGTGGTGCCCGACCTGTCGTCACTCAAGGGCACGGGCTTCGACGAGACAAAAATCCGCGCTGCAGTACAAGCGGTGCGTGACATGGTCCAGCCGCTGGCCAATGTCCGTGGCTCGGCGATGTACAAGCGCAATATGGCGGTTGAAATCGGCGCACGGACGTTATTGCTGGCTTGGCAGCGGGCGAGCCAATGATGAATGCGGAGTGATGAGTGATGAACTTTAAAACCATTTCACACCTGCCCGCCCTCACTCCTCAATCCTCAATCCTCAATCGGGTTCTAACAATGACCGACCGCTTCAAGACTTCCGACGGCTGCGACATCGCCTATACCTTGCACGCCGGCGCTGGCAACAATGCACCGCGCGTGGCGCTGGTGCATTCGCTGGCACTGGATCGCAGCATCTGGGATGACGTCGCGCAATCACTGGCCAAAGACGCGCAGGTGCTGACCTTCGATTGTCGCGGCCACGGCCTGTC
>JAYUYQ010000152.1:0-12994 GCA_043752435.1 Betaproteobacteria bacterium | reverse complement strand
GCAGATTGCAGGTCGCCACTGCATCGCGGATCACGTCCAGCGCAGTTGCGCGCGGGAAACTCGAACGCGAGGCCAGCACCACACGGCGGTCGGGCACCGGGCGCGAAAACGGGATATAGGTCAGCAGGTCGGCGGCGGCGCGTTTCTCCGGCACGGCCGACGTCGGCAGCACGGTCATGCCCATGCCCGAGGCCACCATCAGGCGGATGGTTTCCAGCGAGGAGCCCTCGACGGTTTTTTGCAGCGAGCCCGGAGTCGCGCTGGAACGGTTCAGTGCCGGGCAGGCATTGAGCACCTGGTCGCGAAAGCAGTGGCCGCTGCCGAGCAGCAGCAGGTTTTCGTTGGCGAGTTCGTCGGCGGCGATGGTTTTGCGCATGGCCCAGGCGTGCGTCTTGGCGAGGGCTACGACAAAAGTTTCGTCGTAGAGGGGTGTCACGGTGATGCCGGCTTCGCTGAAGGGGAGGGCGACGATGGCAGCGTCGATGTCGCCGCGTTTCAACCGCTCGGACAGTGTCGCGGTGTAGTTTTCCTCAAGAATCAAGGGCATCTTCGGCGCGCGCCGGCGCAGCACCGGGATCAGCTGCGGCAGCAGATAGGGGGCGATGGTGAAAATGGCGCCCAGCTTAAAAGTGCCTTGCAGCGGATCACTGGTGGACTTGGCGATATTGCGGATTTTTTCGGCTTCTTCCAGCGCACGCTGCGCCTGCTCGACGACCCGGCCCCCGGCAGGTGTCACGGTCACTTCTGCGGGACCGCGCTCGAAAATCTGCACTCCGAGTTCTTCCTCGAGCTTTTTGACCGCCACCGACAGTGTCGGTTGGCTGACAAAACAGGATTCCGCGGCGCGGCCGAAATGCCGTTCGCGGGCGACGGCGACGATGTAGCGCAGTTCAGTAAGGGTCATGGCGGCGGAACTTTACCGGAAACCCCGGGTCTAGTTTCTGTAAGCGTTGTGCCGGGCCGCGGTTGATTTTTAAATCCCCTAAAAATCAATGGTCTGTGCGAAACGCGAGCAAACGCATGTAGGATCCTCATGGGCGCCTCCCCGGCGCCCATTTTTTTGACGGCGCCCATCCCCTTTTTCTTTTAACTCAGCTGGATGGAATCTTCCAGGCTTCTTCCTTGGAGACACCGGGCGGAGGGGTGAACAGGATCTGGGTTTCGCCCAGCAGCCTTGCGGCGCCTCCCCAGCGATCGGCAGCCTTGCGCTGATCGGCCTTGGCGCGCGCATCGACGGCTTCCGGATCGCAAACGGCACGGAGTTTTTGTTCCAGTGCCCGAACGATACTGGGTTCACTCGCAGCAAGATCGCGTGTTTCATCCGGATCTTTTACGAGATCAAACAGTTGGGCCGGCATGCTGACATGGTAGATGAGTTTCTGTGCACCGTCGCGTACCACAAAGGCGCCGGCCTTCGAGCCTTGCGCATGGTATTCGGCGAACGCGATCCGCCGGGTTTCCTTGCCGCTGATTGCCGGCCACAGGTCGATCCCCGGCAGGTCGTGGTCCGCAGCGGTGAGTCTGGCGCCGGCGCCGGCGACCAGGGTCGGGAACAGGTCAATATGTGACGCATGCTGTTGCACCACGCGGGCCTGCGGCACGCCCGGACCGGCGATCAGCAGCGGCACGCGGATCGCGCCCTCGTAGAGATTTTTCTTGCCGAACACGCCCTGCGCGCCGAACAGTTCACCGTGGTCGCTGGTGTAGGCAATGCGGGTGTTGCCGAGCAGCCCCAGTTCTTCCGCGGATTTCAATACTTCGCCGATCTGTTCATCAAGATGGGTAATCAAGCCGAAATAGCTGGCGGCGATACGCCGCAGCGCGGCTTCATCGGTCATCACGCGCATGCCGTCCATGTGACGCAGGAATTCGACGGCCGGATGTTCAGGGCGCTCTCCCGGGCGGAAAGCGGGCGGCAACGGCATGTCCTGTTGCGGATAAAGATCATAGAAGCGTTGTGGCACCGTGAACGGCGGATGCGCGCTGATATAGGACACATACAGCACCCAGGGCTTGCCGCTGGCGTTGGCGTGTTGCTTCAGCCAAGCCACGGCTTTGGCAGTGATGTCACGGTCATAGTCCTGGTAATGCGTGCTGCCGACACCAGAGCGTTCGATATAGAGTTTCCAGAAACTGCCGTCGTCCTTGGCGGGTTCCGTGCCGTAACCGCGCAGCAGGTTCTTGATCGCGCCCTTGCCCTCGTGCAGGTGCATGGGAACGATTTCTTCGGTGAAGCCATTGTCGTCTTCGCCGGAACGGTAATGGAGTTTTCCCACCGCCGTCACGTTGTGGCCCTGTTCGCGCAGGCGGTGGTGCCAGGTCGGCACCCGTCCGTCATAGGTCAGCGCGTTGTCCCAGTAGCCGGTCTGGTGCGGGTAACGGCCGGTGGCAAGGCTGGAGCGCGACGGGCAGCACAGCGGGCTGGTGCAGTATGCGTTGGCAAAACGCACGCCGTCTGCAGCGATGCGATCCATGGTCGGTGTCTTGACAAAGGGATGGCCGTAGCAGCCGGCGAGATGACCGTTATGGTTGTCGGACTGGAACAAGATCAGGTTGGCGGGCTGTGTCACGGCGTTTTGTAGTCGAATTTTTCAGTCGAGATGGATGTTGGCCTGTTTGCCGACGTTGGCGATGCGGCTGCGTTCGGCTTTCATGAACGCACTGAATTCAGCGGGACTCTCCGGGTTGGGGGTCGCACCGTTTTTGTTCATCAGAGTCCTGACCTCGGGTGCATTCAGCGCAATCATCAGCTCCTTGTGCAGTCGCTGGGTAATTGCGGTGGGGGTACCTTTGGCGATGGAGACTCCCCACCACTGCACGATCTCGTAACCGGGTACGGTTTCAGCCATCGTCGGCAGCTCGGGCAGCAGCGGGTCACGCTTCGCGCCGGTGGTTGCCAGCACTTTGATACGCCCGCTGCGGCCGAGCGGCATCGCGACCAGCGGCGAGGTGATCAGAAACTGGATCTGCCCGCCGATCATGTCTGCCATCGCCGGGGCGGCGCCTTTGTACGGGATGTGCGTGGTTTTTACACCGGCCAGCACGTTGAACATGGCCCCCGCGAGGTGCGCCGGTGAGCCGTTGCCCGCAGAGCCATAGTTGAGGCTGTCCGGTTTGTCTTTGGCCAGTTTCACCAGGTCGGTGACGGAATTGACACCGAGGTTGGCGTTGACTGTGGCGACATTCGCCACCCAGGCGATGCGTGACAGGTGGGCGAAATCACGATCGACATCGTACGGCAAATTGCTTTTCAGTGCCGGCAGAGAGGCAAAGATGGTCGAGGTTGCCAGCAGCAGGGTGTAACCGTCGGGTGCTGCGTTCTTGACGATTTCAACACCGATGATGCCGCTGGCGCCGGAACGGTTGTCGATGATCACCTGCTGTTTCATCTGCTCTGACAGGCGGGCGCCGACGATGCGCGCGAGGATGTCGGGTGAGCCGCCGGCCGGGCTTGGCACCAAAAAACGGATCGGCTTGTTCGGATAGTTTTGTGCGGCCGCTGTGACAGACAGCGCCAGCAGGACGCCGGTAACAATGTAATGCAGGATGTGATACATGATCTCCTCCTGATTGTTAATGCTATTTTTGATTTTGATTGTTCTGGTTTTGATTCGCTTCGTAATACGAGGCCTTGGAGCCCGGGGGCGGCGAATAGCGGAAGGTACCGCGTTTGAGGATGGCGTCTTCGCCGCCGTATTTATTGATCATTGCTTTCTGGTCGGCTTTGGCCAGTTTGTCGGCGGCTTCCGGATTAACCACCTTGCGCAGAGCCAGTTCACATTCTGCAATGACTGCCTTGTACGCCGGGTCGCGGCCGAGATCCTTGCGTTCCTCAGGATCATTTTTCAGATCAAACAGCATCGGCGGAACCGTCGCGTAATGAATGTATTTCCATTGACCGTGACGGATCATGAAAGCGCCGCACATCGACGCCGCAGCATGGTATTCGGAGAGGATGGTGCGCGGCGGCACCTTGCCCTGGGCGACATCAATCAGTGATACGCCGGGCAGTGCGGCGTCGTCGGGATGCGCTTTTGCGCCGAGGGCGTGGATGAAGGTCTGGAAGCCGTCGACCAGCGTCACCGGCGTGTCGCAGACACTATTGGCGGGTACGCCGGCGCCGGCGAGGATCATTGGAATGCCCGCGGACTCCTCGTACATCGTCGACTTGCCCCACATGCCGCGGGTGCCGAGGTTGTCGCCGTGGTCTGATGAATACACCACCCGGGTGTTGTTCATCAATCCTGTTTCCTGCAGTGCGCGCAGGATTTTGCCGACGTTGTCATCCATGAATGAAGTCAGGCCGAAATAGGCGGTGATCGCGCGGCGCACCATCGGTGCATCAAAGGGGTCGTCGTAACACATGCTTTTGCGCATGGCGTCGATGAAAGGGTGCCGCGGCCGCTGGTCGTGGTCATACATATTGGGCCAGGGTACGGCGTCTTCGGGGTACAAATCATAGAACTGCGGTGGCGCAATCAGCGGGAAGTGCGGTGAGACAAAGCCGACATACAGCGCCCAGGGCTTGGCTTTCAGCGCCGGCGCCTTCGTCTTCAGCCACTTCACGGTCTCGGTGGCGATGTCGCGATCATATTTGGTGTATTCCGATTCACCGCGCCCGGCTTCGGGGCCGAGGTTGGCCGAGCCCGAGCGCCGCGGGAGTTCCTCGCGGATGAGTCCCAGCAAGTCGCCCACGCCGTTGACGATGTGCAGTGGCAGGATTTCCTCATCAAAGCCGTTACGTTTCGCGTCCGAATCCAGGTAGTGCAGCTTGCCGATGGAGGCGACATGGTGGCCCTGCGCCATCAGGCGATGACCCCAGGTCGGGATCTTGCCGTCGTAGGCAATGGCGTTGTCCCAGTAGCGGATGTCGTGCACGTAGCGTCCGGTGGCGAAGGCGGCGCGCGCCGGCACGCAGATCGGGCAGTTGGTGTAGGCGGAGGTGAAGCGCGTGCCGCGCGCGGCCAGTGCATCGAGGTTTGGGGTCTTGATCATCGGATGGCCGGCACACCCGAGCACGCGTTTGTTGTGCTCGTCGGACATGATGAAAATCAGGTTGGTGGCTTCGCTCATGATGCTTGGTTCTCCTCGCTGCGGGTAGCTGGTTATTTGTATTTTTTGGTGATCAGGTCGGCAACACTGGTGCCGGCATCGATGTCAGCCTTGCGTTTGTTGTCACCGGCGTCGATTTTGCGCGCGGCTTCCAGCACCAGTGCGGCTTTTTCCCGCGGGATGAAGGCGACGCCCGCTTCGTCGGCGCAGGCGATATCGCCGGGTTTGACCTGGATGCCGCAGATTTGCACTGTGCCGTTGATTTCCACGGTCTGCATGCGCCATTTCCCGGTGATCGGCGTGAATCCCTTGCACCACACCGGCCAGTCCATGCCGCGGTATTGCTCGGGATCGCGCACCGTGGCGTCGACGATGGCGCCGATGAAGCCCTGGCGCTTGCCGATGGTGGCAGACTGACCGCCCATGTTGGAGCAGCCCATCACGCCTTCGATGACCAGTACGTCGCCGGGTTCGGCGAGGTTGTGCGCTTCGGTTTCGCCCTGCCCGCTGGTCTTGTCGGTTGCTGCCTTGTGGATCTGTGTGGCGTGCGCGATGTTGCGCACCGTCAGTGCGGGGCCGACGATGCGCTTGCCGGTGTTGACCGGCGGCAAAATGTAACCTGGGATCACCGCGACGATGCCCAGTTCATCGCAGGCATCGGACAGCGTGCCGGTGAGATCGACGAGATTGCGGAAACCTTCGAGGATTTCAGGAGCGACGCGCGGCAGTTCCAGCATGCGGATGGCGTCGCGGGGCAGTTTGCCGAGCGTGGTTTTGGGCATGGCTGCTATTCCTCCGGGTGAACGGAGAATACTACTACGCGCCGCGGAGGCAGCGCGTAGTAACCCAATCATGTGGACTGCGGGAAAGCCGCGGCTGAATTACTGAAAACGCCGGCCTGAAAAAATCAGGCCCGAACGCTCAGCCGCAGGCCCCGGTAAATCCGCAGGCCGTGCAGTAATCACAGCCGTCCTTGCGGATCAGTGTGTAGTTTCCGCATTCATCACAGCGACGGCCTTTCATCACCTGTGGTGCGGTGCTGCGGTCCGGCGTTTCGAGGATGCCCATCTGCGTCAGCGGTGCGCCGCTGGTGTCGAGGATGCCGAGCATGGTGTAGCGGTGCAAAATCAAACGGGCGACGTAAGCGACGGTCGAAGGGAAGGTGGCCTGCCTGCGTTCGCCCGGCACGAAGGCCATGAAATCGCCCAGTGGCTCCGGGAACTCGAGCAGCTTTTGCAGTTTCATGCCGATCCACGCCGGATCCATTACGCGCATGTCCAGTGACAAAATCTTGCACAGACCGTCGAGCGCGCGCGGGTATTCGCCGGACAGCCACATCGAATAGGGCCGTGTGACGCCGGGGTTTTTGCCGTCACCGGGCAATGTGATTTCCTTGAGACCCAGTACAAAATCGTCCGCGGTGCGCGGGTTCAGCACGTCGACCGTCCAGGACATCGTGCCGTCGGTGCCGGTCTTGGGTTCTTTTAGCGAAAACATCGCGTCGAACACCGGAGTCAGCGACTGGCCAAACAATGGTGCTCCCGGCGGTGTGAGTCCGCCGAGTTGATCCACGCGCCAGCGCACGACTTGCGCAAATGCGGCGGCTACCGACGGCATGCGTTTCACCTCGCCCAGAGGCGGGAAGGCCATGTCGAAGGGTTCGTCGCCGCCGGCCTTGGCGAGGGTGTCGAGTTTCAGTTGCAGCCAACCCGGATCGCTGGCGCGCATGTCCATCGACAATGTCTTGGCCACAGCACCCAGGCCGCGCGGTTGTTCACTGCCGTTGACCCAGACTTCGAACGCCTGCTTGGTGCTGGTGTCGACGCTGCTTTCAATATGGCCGACGAACACCGCGAAGGCGCCGTGCGGATGTTCGATCATGTAGGTCCACGCCGGATTGCCGCCGCTTATCGCCGGGCGGCCCGGCCAGCGCAGGCTGGACAGCACGGGGGCCGGCAGGTTCTGGATCAGGATGCGGCGATTGACGTCGTCGCTGCGGAAATCTTGCGGCGCCCTGTCTCTTTCCTTTCCTTTTCCTGAAGGCTCTACTGACAGTACCGAGCCGAGGATACTGTTCGGACGATAGGTGGCGAGGCCCTTCAAGCCGGATTTCCAGGCGCGGAAATAAAGATCCTGGAATTCGCTGTACGGATAGTCTTCCGGCACGTTTACGGTTTTGGAAATGCTGGTATCGATGAACGGTGCGACTGCGGCGACCATTTCCTCGTGCGCGTTCGCCGAGATTTCGAGTGCGGTGACAAACCATGGCGGCAGATTTTCGGTGTTGCCGCCCCGGGCTTTGTACTGCCGCCACGCGTGGTCCTCCACCGCAAATTCACGCATGGTGTTGTCGGGCATGCGTTTCTTGCGGGTGTAGGTCCATGAAAACGGCGGCTCGATGCCGTTCGAGGCGTTGTCGGCAAAAGACAGGCTGATGGTGCCGGTGGGCGCGATCGACAGCAGGTGGCTGTTGCGGATGCCCTGTTTGCGGATCAGCTGTTTGATGTCTTCCGGCAGCCGCGCGGCGAAGCTGGTGCCGCTCAGGTACAGGTCTGCATTGAACAGGGGGAACGCGTCTTTTTCGCGGGCAATCTCGGCGGAGGCGCGGTAAGCATGGTCGCGCATGGCTTCGGAAATTTTCGCCGCCATTTGCCGCGCTTCCGCCGTGTCGTAGCGCAGGCGCAGCATGATCAGCGCATCACCGAGGCCAGTAAAGCCGAGGCCGATGCGGCGCTTGTTCGCGGCCTCTTCCTGTTGCTGTTTCAGCGGCCAAGCGGTTACGTCGAGCACGTTGTCGAGCATGCGCGTGGCGACGGCGACCACGCGGCCGAAGTGTTCGTAATCGAATGCGGCGTTTTCAGCGAAGGGTTGCTTGACGAATTTTGTCAGGTCGATCGAGCCCAGGCAGCAGCAGCCGTAAGGCGGCAGCGGCTGCTCGGCGCAGGGGTTGGTGGCCTCGATGGTTTCGCAGTAATTGAGGTTGTTGTCCTTATTCATGCGGTCGATGAACAGGATGCCCGGCTCGGCGTGGTCGTAAGTCGAGTGCATGACCTGTTCCCACAAGTCGCGTGCCGGCACCTTACGGTAGACCCACAGACCGTCTTCGCGCTGATACGAGCCGGCGGCCATCTGTTTGGCGTTGGGCTTGGCGCGATGTGCGAGTTCCACATCCTTGTTCTGTTCGACGGCCTCCATGAACTCGTCGGTGACGCCGACCGAGATGTTGAAATTGGTCAGGTCGCCCTTGTCCTTGGCGTGGATGAAATCCTCGATGTCCGGGTGGTCGCAGCGCAGCACGCCCATTTGCGCGCCGCGGCGCGAGCCGGCGGATTCCACGGTTTCGCAGGAGCGGTCGAACACGCGCATGTAGGACACCGGGCCGCTCGCGTTGGACTGCGTACCTTTAACTGCAGCGCCCTTGGGCCGGATCGACGAGAAGTCATAACCCACACCACCGCCACGGCGCATGGTTTCGGCGGCTTCCTGAAGCGCGATGTAGATGCCGGGGCGGCCGTCGACGGTCTCCGAAATTGAGTCGCCGACCGGCTGCACAAAACAGTTGATCAGCGTTGCTGCGAGCTGCACGCCGGCGGCGGAATTGATGCGGCCTGCGGGGATGAAGCCGTCTTCCTGGGCCTGCAGGAAGCGTTTTTCCCACTGCGAACGTTGTTCTTCAGGTTCAGCCTGAGCCAGCGCGCGCGCCACACGGCGGCGCACTTCGGTGATGCTGGTTTCCTTGCCCTTGGCGTATTTTTCGATCAGCGTGTCGCGGCTGATTTCCTGTTCATGGAGTACATTCAGTGCGGCGCCGGTGACTGCTTCGTTCATTGCTGGCCTCTCATGCTGCGGCGCGCCGGGCGGGGCCGCATTTTAGTCAAGTTGATGGTTTGCAAGTATGCGCCCTGACAGGGTCGCTGCAAAGTATTCTGGTGGCTTGTTATTAAGTATGGCGTCCGCATTACACGTATCGGGGATTGGGGTTGCACGCGTCTCCCTGCGCCGGTATGGTGCGGGCTTTTCGCAGTTGCCGCTTGAATGAACGACATAAATCAAAAAAGGTGCCCGCATGTACCAAACTCTCCAGTGGGAAATCCGCGATCACACAGGCTTGCTGACGCTCAACCGACCGGAACGGCTCAACGCGATTGACAATGTGCTGCGCCGTGAGTTTGAGGAAGTCATGCGCGCTGCGGAAGCTGATCCTGAAGTGTGGACCATCATCGTCACCGGCAACGGTCGCGGATTCTGCTCCGGCGCCGACCTCAAGGCGCGGGCCGAGGCGGAGAAAGCCGGTGGTGGCGGCACCGCGCCGCAGCCGCTGTTCGAGCCCAAGTATTACTACGCCATTGCCTTCAGCGAAATTACCAAGCCGGTGATTGCTGCGGTCAACGGGGTGACCCGCGGCGCGGGTTGCAACATGGCGTTTGCCGCGGATTTCCGCATTGCCAGCGAACAGGCCAACTTTGGCGTTAATTTTGTCGAACGCGGGCTGATGGGTGAGACCTCAAGCTGGTATCTGCCGCGGCTGGTCGGCCATGCCGTTGCCGCAGAAATCTGCCTGCTTGGCGAACCCTTCGATGCCGCTCAGGCCAAGGCGTGGGGTTTGGTCAACAAGGTGGTGCCGCATGACCAGTTGCTGACGGAGGCGCGGGCGCTGGCGGCGCGGATCAACAGCAAGGCGCCGCTGGCTGTGCGTATGACCAAGGTCGCGTTACGGCGCGCGTTTAACCAGGGTGTGGAGCAGCACCTGGAAATGCAGAACAACATGAACAACAAGTTGCGCGGAACCGAAGATACCAAGGAAGCGCTGCGCGCCTTCATCGAAAAGCGGGCTCCGGCGTTTCGCGGGGTATGACCACCGATCAATGGTTCAGATCACCTTGCCTCGGTCAGGCCCTTCAGCTATCGTGCGCTCCTGTTTTTTAATCTTGATCTGACCGACGCTCCCATGGCTGAAAAGAAACCGAAAAGCGCTTCCCGCAAAACCGGCATGCGCAAAGGCCTCACCGCTTATGGCGATGAGGGGTTTTCGCTGTTCCTGCGCAAGGCCTTCATCAAGGCGATGGGTTATACCGACGACGCACTGGACCGCCCGATTGTCGGCATCACCAACACCTTCAGCGGTTTCAACGCCTGCCACCGCAATGTGCCGGATCTGATCGAGGCGGTGAAACGCGGCGTGATGCTTGCCGGAGGTCTGCCGGTGGAGTTTCCGGTGATCACGCTGCATGAGTCGTTCGCCTATCCGACCAGCATGTACCTGCGCAACCTGATGTCGGTGGACACCGAGGAGATGATGCGCGGCCAGCCGGTGGATTCGGTGGTGCTGATCGGCGGTTGCGACAAGACCGTGCCGGCGTTGCTGATGGGTGCGGCCAGCGCCAATGTGCCGTCGATCATGCTGGTCACCGGCCCGATGATCACCGGTGACCACAAGGGCGAGCGGCTGGGTGCGTGCACTGACTGCCGCCGCTTCTGGGGCAAATTCCGTGCATCTGAAATTTCCGAGCAGGAAATCGGCGATATCAACAACAAGCTCGCGCCCTCCGCCGGCACCTGCATGGTAATGGGCACGGCGAGCACAATGGCGCTGTGCACCGAGGCGATGGGCATGATGCTGCCCGGCGGCTCATGCGTGCCGGCGGTGATGGCGGATCGTTTGCGACAGGCCGAGGCGAGTGGAGCGCGCGCGGTTGCGCTGGCGAAGGAGCGCCTGACCCCGGACAAGATCATGACCGTCGAAGCGTTCGAGAATGCACTGCGCGTGTTGTTTGCCGTGGGTGGTTCGACCAACGCAATTGTGCATCTGACGGCTATGGCCGGGCGGCTGGGCATCAAGCTCGATCTCGACGCCTTCGACAAAATGGGCCGCGAAACCCCGGTGCTGGTTGATCTCAAGCCGACTGGAAAGGGCTACATGGAGGATCTTTACAAGGCCGGCGGTCTAGCGGTGATCCTGCGCGAACTGAAGCACCAATTGAATCTGAAAGCGCTCACGGTCACCGGCAAGACGCTGGGCGAAAACCTTGCCGCTGCGCCGCCGGCTTGGGACCAGAAAGTGGTGCGTCGCTTCAAGGATCCGGTGTTCGCCGGCGGCAGCATCGCAGTGCTGCGCGGCAATCTGGCGCCAGGTGGTGCGATCATCAAGCAGGCGGCGATGGATCCGAAACTCGTGCGTCATGAAGGCCGCGCGGTGGTGTTCGAATCGCTGGAGGACATGGCGAACCGCGTCGATGATCCCAAACTTGATGTTCACGCGAATGACATATTGGTACTGAAAAATGCCGGACCGAAAGGTGCGCCGGGGATGCCGGAAGCGGGTTATCTGCCGATCCCGAAAAAACTCGCGGCCAAGGGCGTCAAGGATATGGTGCGGATTTCCGATGCGCGGATGAGCGGCACCGCGTTCGGCGCCATCGTGCTGCATGTGACACCGGAATCAGCGATGGGCGGCACGCTGGCGTTGGTTCATAACGGCGACCGCATACGGCTCGACGTACCGGCGCGCAAGCTGGAACTGCTGGTCAGTGATATTGAACTGGCTGCGCGACGCAAACGCTGGAAGGCGCCGGCAGCGCGCAAGGATGACAACCGCGGCTACCGCAAATTGTTCATGGACCAGATTACGCAGGCCGATGAGGGCTGCGACTTTACGTTTTTGCAACCCGAAATCACCACACAGGTTCCCCGCAAGCGATGACTCCAAAAAAGAAGACTCCTGACAGCACCCGTAAATCCAGTAAAAAAACGTTAAAAAACAATAAGTTAGTTAAAAACGCAGGCGTCAAAAAAGCGGTCACCAGGAAAACGGTGCTCAAAAAGGCCGTGCCGAAAGTGGCTGTGCGCAATTCGCCGATCCATGGCCGAGGTGTGTTCGCCGTGACCGTGATTGCCAAGGGCGCGCGCATTCTCGAGTACACCGGCGAGCGCATGTCGCACGCGAAGGCGGACCGGCTTTATGGCGATTTGCATGACGGCTCCTCCCACACCATGTTGTTTGCAGCCACCGACAAGGTGGTCATCGATGCCACTAAACGCGGCGGCCCGGCGCGCTGGATCAATCATGCCTGCGCACCGAACTGCGAGGCCAACGAGGAAGACGGCCGAGTGTTCATTGATGCCATCCGCGCGATCGGTGCCGGACAGGAATTGGCATACGACTACAACCTGGTGTTGGAAGAGCGGCACACGGCAAAACAGAAGCGCGATCATCCCTGCCATTGCGGCGCACGCAAATGTCGCCACACGCTGCTCGGCAACAAGAGGTAGCAGGCTTTAACAAGAAGCGTAATCAGGACGGCGGTAAACCGCGGCAGATCAGCTGCGGGAGTTTTTCTCGGGACGCCCCCCCAAGGGGACTTCTTTCAGGGCGCAGCGCGCGCACCTGGCGTGACGCGAAAATGGTGCCATGGTTGATATGGGCTTCGTGGTTGGCCTCGATATTGTCGAGGTCGTAGAGATAGTTGACCATGAAGCCGGCGCCGTTGTGCAGCCCCTTTTCCGAGACGTCGCCCAACCAGCGCACGTGTTCGATACAGGCGCCGTTGCCGAGGTGGAAGCGGGCTACCGGATCCGCAGGCCTGCCCGCGGCATTTTTGGCTTCGAACAGATAGGTCGCCAGCAGGCTTTGCAGTTGTGGACGCAGTTCGGCTGCGGCAGCCGGGTCGTCCTGCCATCCGGCCTGCAGGAGCTGCTGGAGTTCTGGCACTCCCGGATGCGTGCTTTTCAACCAAGCCACGAAACCCGGCACCGGTGACAGCGTGACGAAGTTGCGCAGTTGCGGGAAGTTGCGTTTCAGATCGGCGGCGACCTGCTTGATCAGGAAGTTGCCGAAGGTCACACCTTTCAGCGCCTTTTGGCAGTTCGAGATCGAATAAAACACGGCGGTGCGTGCTGATTTGATATCAAGCGGTGGGCGTCCGTCTGCCAGGAGTGGCGCGAT
>JAYUYQ010000151.1:0-5380 GCA_043752435.1 Betaproteobacteria bacterium | reverse complement strand
CAGATCGCGGGCGAGGCCGTTGACCGCTTTGATGAATACCCGGCTTTCTGCGTTGTCATGCAGGTCCTGGGTGAAGCTTTCGTGAATTTTCAGGTAATCGACCTCAAAGCGCTTCAGGTAATAAAACGAGCTGAAGCCGGTGCCGAAATCGTCCAGCGCGAAACGTGCACCCAGCGGGCGCAACTGGTCGATGAAGGCCGCCGTGGCATCGATATTTTCCATTGCGGATTTTTCGGTGACCTCGAACACCAGACGTTCACCCGGCACATCCGAGGTTTTTACAATATCGACCAGTTCGCGGACCCATGCGCTGTCGGAAATCGAGGCCGCCGACAGATTGACCGAATAGCGCTGGCGGGGCAGCTGGCTGTTTTCGTGGATATGGGTCAACACCCGGGTCAGTACGCGCTGATCCAGTGCCGGTGCATAACCCATGGATTCCGCACTGCCCATGAACTGCTGCGATTCAACCCATGCGCCGTGCTCATCGCGGATACGCATGAAAATTTCGTGGTGCACTGCAGCCCCGGTGCGCAGTTGCACGGCCGGTTGCACATACAGCGCAATTTCGTCCTGCTCCAGCGCTTCGGCGATCAGTCGTGACCACTGGGTGCGGCGATGGTTGGCGCGCAACGAGTCCGAGGCGGGGTTGAACAATACAACGCGGTTGCGTCCCTGATCCTTGGCCTGATGCGTTGCGGCATCCATTGCGGCGAGCAGTGTTGTCCAGTTGTCGCCGTGCAGCGGATGCAGCGCCACGCCGATCGAAGCGGTGATATTGGATACCACACGGTTGTGCGCGGTTTCGAGGCGGTAGTTCTGTACCGCGTCCAGCGCGATGGCTGAGGCGGCCTGCGCGTCTTCACGGCGCGCCTCGGGCAGATGCAGCACGAACTGGTCTTCGCCGACGCGAAATAATTCGCCTTTCCGGTCGCGGGCGACGCTGCGCAGCACGCCGGACAGGCCGAGCACCAGCTGGTCTCCGGCGCCGTGGCCGAACACCGTGTTGATGCGTTTGAAATGGTCCATGTCGATCATCACGATCGCGCCGGCCTGACCGGTCAGCAGCGCGGCTTCGACCTGGCGCTGAAGCGCGCCGCGGTTGGGCAGGTCGGTCAGTGCGTCATGCAGGGCGACGTGTTCGGCGCGGCGGCTCGACAGGTGCTGCTCGGTGACGTCGCGGGCGGTGCCGCGGATGCCGAGCATTTCACCCATTTCATCGCGGGTGATGCGTGCGTTGATGCCGATCCAGCGATCCTCGCCGCGCGCGGTGCTGAGGTGGGTCACATGGTTCTGGACCTCGCCGCTGCGGCGCAATGCCGACAGAAATCGGCGGTTGGGTACATGCGCGCCGTTGGTCTCGAAACTGAAAAAGCAACGCCCGATCAGGTCGCGCGGCGCCAGCCCGAAAATTTCGTGGGCCGCGGCATTGAGGTAGGTGAAGCGTCCTTCGGTATCGGTCTGCCAGATCAGGTCGTGCGAGGTTTCGACCAGGTCGCGGTAACGGCCTTCGCTTTCGATCAGCAACTGGATGATCCGGCGTTTTTCAGCGAGTGTTTTCTTGATGCTGGCCAGTTCGCGCGAGTTTTTTTCGGCAAAGGCGCCGCCGTTGGCGAGGATCAGGCGATCTATCACTTCCTTAGGGTAGCGGCGGTGGCCGCCCTCGGTGCGTTGTGCGCCGAGGATGCCCTGTTCATCCCAGCGTCGCAGTTTCGGCGCCGAGATGCCGAGCAACTGTGAAGTCTGCTCAATGGTGTAATGATCCTGATCGGACATGCGCTCGGTCTCGGTCTTCCAGGGGGGGCGATGATTGTTCAGCGGGCAGTCTAGCAGAGCCCGTTAGCTGAGGTTTTTTCAAGCAAATTTCCGGTTTTTACAGGGTTGGACAGTCTCAGTGTGCCGCCTTAATGCACTACCTCAGTGAACAACCTCAGTGGACAACCTCAGTGAACAACAACAGGCTCCTGCAAGCCATTTTGCCGGGACACCAGCCGCTGCATCAGCTTCAGGTCACGCGTGGTCAGACGCAATGCGGCTTCGACCCAGACTCCGACCACATCCAGCAGCTCTTCGTAAGTGACCTGATGCACGCGGCGGCGCACGGCGGCCAGCGCGGCCATGCCGTTGCGGGAACGGCTGCGTTGTTTGATCAGCGCGTTGACCGCGGCCTCACCCGCGCCGTCCTCGGCGACGACGTCGATGACGCCCAGCTCGCGCATTTCCTCGGCGCTGTAAATTTTGCCGGAAGAGATGATGGCTTCCGCGGTGCGCTGCCCGACCTTGCGGTCGAGGAAGGAGTACGCGCCCATACCCGGGAACAGGTTGAACAGGATTTCCGGGAAACCAAACCGCGAGCTTTTTTCGGCGACGATGACGTCGCTCGACAACGCGGCTTCGAAACCGCCGCCCAGGCATTCGCCCTGCACCAGCGAGACGGTGGTGACCGGCAGGCCGTGGCCGATGTAATTGCGGTACAGCACATCGATGCAGGCGCGGCCGTAGGCGGACAGCGAGGCACGGTCGCGGCGCTCGATTTTCTGGCGGAACAGGTCAAGGTCGCCGCCGAGGTTAAATACGCCGGGCATGCCGGAGGCGAGGATCACGTACTCGATGGGTTCGGTTGTGTCACCGCAGTCGATCTGCCCGTCACTGTCGCCAAGGAAATTGTAATAGGCGTCGATGTCCGAGAGCAGGCCCGGGTTGAAGCAGGGCCGCGGTGCGGCGGTCCAGCGCGACCACAGGGCGCGCGTGGGCCGGTCGAAGTGTGCGTGCAGTTGCGGTGAGAAGCGGAACTCGGTGTCGGCGTGGAAAACCGGGCGGACGACGGCGTGGTGGACGTCGATGACTGCGGCAGGTACTTGCATTTCCATGATGGCGATTCCCCTTGGTTAATGAGTCGATTAATAAGTCAGTGGAAGTCGTTCGCTTCCATGGTTGGAATTAGAGAGCAGGAATTGGGGGCTGGCAAATCTAACAAAATGAGAAGTTTTAAAAAATACCAATAAAAACAATAAGTTGCAATCGCTAGATAACGGAGAATTGGCAGGTTTGACCCAAGATGGAGTATTTATTGTGGGATTCCGCTGTCATGCAGGTCGTGGTGGGCAGGAATGCCAGGCCGCGACTTCGCATCCGGAACCGGGCCGATGTTTGACTACTGCGTGACTAGCCGTTACAACCATGCGCTGATTCCAACATCATCCAAAAAAATTCAGAGATCGCCCCAGATCAGCACATGCTGCGCACCTTACTGAAATTGTTGCTGGGCATGTTGTTCCGGGTGTCGGTCACCGGACACGGCAGCCAGTTGACGCGCGGCCGGCCATTGGTGCTGGCCAATTGCGATTCGCTGCTCGATCCGCTGCTGGCGGCACTGTTCCTGCCGGGCAATCCCTTGATTGTGCTGCCGCAGACGTTGGCAAAGCACTGGATCGGCGCGTTGGTGCGGCGTGTGGCGGATTGCGCCGAACCCGCCGTCGGCGGCGATGCCATCAAACGACTGGTTCGCGAGGTGCGTGCCGGGCGGCCGGTGGTGATGTTCCCGCAGGAGCGGGCGACCACTACCGGCAGCACGATGAAAGTTTACGGCGCGGCCGGCGTGATCGCCTTGCGCGCCGAAGCCGACGTCATTCCGCTGCGCATCCAGGGCACGTTGCATACGCGCTGGGCAGTGACCAGCGCGCGCTGGCCGCATCGCTGGCTGCAGCGGGTGACGCTGGTGATCCAACCTTCGGCGCAGTTTTCCCGGCCCGCTGTTTCCACATCTTCCGCTGTTGCCGGCGGAGTTGCCGGTACCCGCCGGCGGCGCATGAATGATGAACTGCAGGCGCTGATGCAGCGAGCCATGGCCGATGCCGAACCGCGTCGCGCATTGTTCTGCGCCTTGCTGGGCGCGGTTGCATTGCACGGCCGCCGCAATCGCATCATCGAGGATGTCCGGGGGCAGGTGCGGACATACGCCGATCTGCTGAAAGGCAGCCTGGCGCTGGGCCGATTGACCGCGAAATTCACCGAGCCGGGGGAGCGGGTGGGTGTGCTGCTGCCCAATCTCGGTGCCACGGTGTGTCTGGTATTCGGCCTGGTGTCGCGCGGCCGGGTGGCGGCAATGCTTAACTATTCCAGCGGTATCGAATCATTGCGCGGCGCCTGTGTGGCGGCGACCATCAGGACCGTCATCACCTCGCGCAGTTTTATTGCCGCGGCCAAACTCGAACCGCTGCTTGCCGGCGTGGCTGCCTGCCGCATCGTTTACCTCGAAGATCTGCGCGAAACGCTGACGCTTTCCGACAAGCTGTGGATTCTCTACGCGATGCTGCGGCCACTTCAAGCATTGCCGGTGCAGGATCCGGCGTCCACTGCGGTGGTGCTGTTCACCTCGGGTTCGGAAGCGCGACCCAAGGGCGTGGCGCTGTCGCACGACGGCATGCTCGCCGCGATGGCGCAGTTGCGCGCGGTGATCGACTTCGGTCCCGACGACAAATACCTGAACGCCCTGCCGATGTATCACATCTTCGGCCTGGTCGTCGGCACGCTGATGCCGCTCCTTACCGGCACGCGCTTGTTTCTTTATACCAATCCGCTGCATTACAAAATCATTCCGGAATATGCCTACAGCCGGGACTGCACTTACATCTTCGGCACCAGCACCTTTCTGGGCAATTACGCCCGCCAGGCCCACCCCTACGATTTTTACCGCATGCGTTTTGTCATTTCCGGCGGCGAAAAACTGCACCCGGAAGTGACGCAGCTGTGGTTTTCCAAATTCGGGCTGCGCGTGCATGAGGGTTATGGCGCCACCGAATGCGGGCCGGCGATGGCCTTCAACGCGCCACTGGCGTTCAGCGCCGGCACTGTTGGCCGCTTTCTGCCCGGCATGGAGTACCGCATCGTGCCGGTGCCGGGTATCACTCAGGGCGGCGTGCTGCATGTGCGCGGGCCCAACTTGATGCAGGGTTATTTCTTTTATGATGCGCCGGGCGTGATGCAGGCGCCGCGTTCTGAGGTGGGCGTCGGCTGGCACAACACCGGTGACGTGGTCAGCGTCGACGCAGATGGCTTTGTCACCGTGCATGGCCGGGTCAAACGCTTTGCCAAGATCGCCGGTGAAATGGTGTCGCTGGAACGTGTGGAATCCATCGCCTATCACGCCTCACCCGGATATAAACACGCGGCGGTGGTCGAGATGACGCGTTCCGGTGAAAGCACGGTGCTGCTGACCACCGATCCGGTGCTTGACCGTATCGCCTTGCAGCAGGCGGCGCGGCAGATCAAAGCGCAGGATCTGGCGGTGGCGCGGCGCGTGGTCAAGGTGGATGACTTGCCGCTGCTCGGCTCGGGCAAGGTGGACTACGTGACGCTGAAAGAGATGGTGGTGCTGTGA
>JAYUYQ010000150.1:0-13115 GCA_043752435.1 Betaproteobacteria bacterium | reverse complement strand
AGCGGCAGCGCCCGTTGTAATGTCCGAGAAAACCGCAGGGACAGGGATTCATCGCCGCGACCAGCTGAAACTGCGCGGGAAAATCCGCCTGCCGCGCGGCACGCGACACGGTAATGCGTCCGGACTCCAGCGGTTCACGCAGCACCTCGAGGACTCTGCGTTCGAATTCGGGTAATTCATCGAGGAACAGCACGCCGTGCATGGCCATCGAAATCTCTCCGGGCCGCGGATTGCTGCCGCCCCCGACCAACGCCACCGCCGACGCGGTGTGATGCGGCGCGCGATAGGGTCGCCGTTTCCAGGAGCTGACATCAAAACCGTTGGATCCCACCGACTGGATGGCCGCCGATTCCACGGCCTCCTGCTGTGTCATCGGGGGAAGAATGCCGGTCAGCCGTTGTGCCAGCATGGTCTTGCCGGTACCCGGCGGCCCGACCATCAACAGACTGTGACCGCCGGCGGCGGTGATCTCCAGTGCGCGCCGGGCATAATTCTGACCTTTGACGTCGAGTAAATCCGGATGCTCATAGTCGCCGGAAAAATCAGCGGGCGTCGCGCGCGGCAGTATCGACCGCCCGGCCAGGTGTGCGCAAACCTCCCCCAATGAAGACGCTGCATGAATCACCGCCTGCTCCGCCAGCGCCGCTTCCGCAGCATTCGCCTTCGGCAGCACAAAGGCCCGGCCATCTCGGGCTACTGCCAGTGCCATTGCCAGCGCGCCGCGCACCGGGCGTAATTCGCCGGTCAGCGCCAGTTCACCGGCGAATTCATGATCAGGCAGGTCGCGATCCGGAATTTGCCCGGAGGCTGCGAGTATGCCCAGCGCGATTGGCAGATCGAAGCGGCCCGACTCCTTGGGCAGGTCGGCCGGCGCCAGATTGACGGTGATACGCCGCGCCGGAAAATCAAACTGTGCATTCTGCAGTGCAGCGCGTACCCGATCCTTGGCTTCTTTCACCTCGGCTTCAGGCAGCCCGACAATGGTGAAGCTGGGCAACCCATTGGCCAGGTGGGCCTCCACCGTCACCAGCGGGGCATCCATGCCCGACAGGGCGCGGCTATAGAGGACGGCCAGGGACACGTGGGCTCAGCGCATTCTTAAAAAGCAGGAGTCAGTACAACGGCTTTGGCCCGACGGCGGCTGACCGGAATCCGGCCCACCCTGATCAGGGGTTCGTAAATCAGCGGGAAACCGTTGTACGGGAAGTGTCGGCTTCCAGCGCAGCAATCTGTTGTTCGAGCTCCGTAAGTTTGGCCCGCGTTCGCAGCAGGACTTCGCGCTGCACATCAAATTCCTCGCGCGTCACCAGGTCAAGCCTGCTGAACAGGCCGGCCAGCAGCGCCCGCATGTTTTTTTCGATATCGGCGGCAGGCCCCTGTGCCAGCACGGCCTTCAATTTTTCGTTGATTTCATCGATCAGTTTCGGGTTCATACAGGCCTCATTCGCGCCGTGTTGGGATCTTGGTGTCGGTTTTACAAGCATACCCTGCACGACCCGTAATCCACGATATACGCATCACGATGGGGCGGCTGCGCTGCAATATGGTGCAAGACTCAGCAAATAAGCACCGTATTAGTGCAATGTCGCGTTGGTTAAAAACCAAAAAGTTTTATAACTTATTGTTTTAAAACATATTTACATCTGGCACGGTACCTGCTGAATGTCTATCGCAGTTTTATTGCACATGTGACAACACACTGAAAGGGAAAAACATGTTTAAAAAAACCATCATCGCCGGACTCGTTGGCAGCGCCTTCGTACCCGCGTTTGCAAGCGCTGCCGATTCGCCGCACACGCTGACCGGCAACGTTGGCGTCTACAGCCAGTATATTTTCCGCGGCCTGACCCAGACCAACAAGGACCCGGCGCTGCAGGGTGGTTTTGATTACAGCCACGCCAGCGGCTTTTACGCCGGCGCCTGGATGTCGAACATCAGCTGGCTGACAGATTCGCCCGGCGCCACCGGCTATTCCAGCAGCAGCCTGGAAATGGACTTCTACGGCGGCTACAAAGGCACCATCACCGGCGACCTCGGTTTTGACGTCGGTATCCTGCAGTATTACTACCCCGGCACCTCCGGCACAGCGGCGACGCCTTTCCCGGCCGGCATCGGCAAGGCTGACACGCTCGAGATCTACGGCGCACTGACCTGGAAATGGCTGAGCGCCAAGTATTCGCACAGCATTGGCAACAAAACCTTCGGCGTTGACAACAGCCGCAATTCGTACTACATCGATCTGACAGCCACCTTCCCGGTCACCGACAAGTTCAACCTGATTGCGCATTACGGCATGCAGGAATTCGACGGCAGCAACGCCGGCGTAGCGAACGACTCCATCGCCTCGTACAAGGATTGGAAGCTCGGCGCGACCTACACCTTGCCCAAGGACTTCACCATTGGCGGTTACTTCACCGGCACCGACATGACCGCCACGCAAAAGGCGTTCTACACCAACGCATCGGACAACCGCATGATCGGCAAGGACACGTTCACCGTGTTCGTTTCGAAAACCTTCTGATCAGGCATTGGCAATCGGGGGCCGGCCTCAGCGCCGGCTCCCACCTACCGGGGACATAACATGAAACTCGTTACGGCAATCATCAAGCCGTTCAAGCTCGACGAAGTACGGGAAGCGCTGTCCGCCATCGGCGTGACCGGCATCACCGTGACTGAAGTCAAAGGCTTCGGACGGCAAAAAGGGCATACGGAACTCTACCGCGGCGCGGAATATGTGGTTGATTTCCTGCCGAAAATCAAAGTCGAGGCCGCGATCAAGACTGATCTGCTTGAGCAGGTGATCGAAGCCATCGAAAAATCCGCGAACACCGGCAAGATCGGCGACGGCAAGATATTCGTCTCCGAACTCGAGCAGGTGATCCGCATCCGTACCGGTGAAACCGGCGCGGACGCCCTTTGATTGGAGAACAAGATGAAAAAAATATTCGCAGTTCTGGCCCTGTTCGGTGCCCTGGGCTTTGCAGGGATTCCGGCGGTTGCGCAGGACAAACCGGCTGAAGCGCCGGCAGCAACAGCACCCGCTGCTGCTCCGGCTGCAGCTCCTGCTGCTGCGGCCCCTGCCGCGGCACCCGCAGCGGCTGCGGCTCCGACCCCCAATAAGGGCGACACTGCCTGGATGATGATGGCCACAGTACTGGTCATCCTGATGACTGTTCCCGGTCTCGCACTGTTCTACGGCGGCATGGTTCGCGCCAAGAACACATTGTCCGTGCTGATGCAGGTCTACATGGTGTTCTCGATGTGCGTGGTGATGTGGGCCATCTACGGTTACACCGTGGCCTTCGGTGGCGCAGGCACGTTCTGGGGCAACTTTGACAAACTCTTCCTCGCCGGTGTTACCCCCGACTCTGTGAGCGCCACCTTCAGCAAGGGTGTAGTCATTCCGGAATTTGCCTTCATCGCCTTCCAGGCGACCTTCGCCGGCATCACCCCGGCGCTGATCGTTGGCGCCTTTGCCGAGCGGATGAAGTTTTCCGCAGTGCTGCTGTTCATCGTGCTCTGGTTCACCTTCTCCTACCTGCCGATGGCACACATGGTCTGGTACTGGGATGGTCCGGATGCGATCACCGATGCAGCCTCCCTGGAAAAAGTCGTCTCGAACGCCGGGTTCCTGTGGGCCAAAGGCGCGCTGGACTTCGCGGGCGGCACGGTGGTGCACATCAACGCCGGTGTTGCCGGCCTGGTGGGTGCTTACCTGGTCGGCAAACGCGTCGGCTTCGGCAAGGAAGCCATGTCGCCGCACAGCCTGACGCTGACCATGGTCGGTGCCGCAATGCTGTGGGTGGGCTGGTTCGGCTTCAACGCCGGCTCCAACCTGGAAGCGACCGGCCTCGCCACGCTGGCATTGGTCAACACGCTGCTCGCAACTGCAGCAGCCGCCATGTCGTGGATGATGTTCGAGTGGATGCTCAAGGGCAAACCCTCGATGCTCGGCGCAGCCTCCGGTTCCATTGCCGGTCTGGTCGCAATCACCCCGGCTTGCGGCTTTGTCGGTCCAATGGGCGGCATCATCATCGGCCTGCTCGCCGGCATCATCTGCCTGTGGGGTGTCAACGGCCTGAAACGCATGCTGGGCGCGGACGATGCGCTTGACGTGTTCGGTGTGCATGCGGTCGGCGGCATCCTCGGTTCGATCCTCACCGGTGTGTTTGTTTCGCCGGCGCTGGGCGGCACGGGTGTCTATGACTATGTAGCCAACAAGGTTGCCGACTTCGACATGACCACCCAGATCATCAGCCAGCTGTGGGGTGTGGGTGTGGCCGTGGTCTGGTCTGCAGTAGTGGCACTGGTCGCCTACAAGATCGTCGACATGATCATCGGGCTGCGCGTGGCTGAAGAAGTCGAGCGCGAAGGCCTGGACATCAACGAACATGGCGAAAAGGCCTATCACGTGTAATTCCGTATTCGGAGAATCTTCCTGAGTTTTTGCGGGCGCTTCGGCGCCCGCTTTTTTTTGCCGAGGACATGGTGACCGGCCACGGGGCGCCCCGCCGGGACGGCGGCCGGGGTGGCCACGGGGATCAGCTACAATCTCCAAACCATGACCGTCCCCCGCCTGACTACCGCACTGACCGGCCCTCTGCAGGAACTCGAGAGCCATATCCTCAAGTCGACTTCCACAATCGAGCACTGGCTGCGCAGTCAGTGGCAGGAACATGCTGCGCCGTTCTATGCGTCGGTGGATTTGCGTAATGCCGGTTTCAAATTGGCTCCGGTCGACACCAATCTGTTCCCGGGCGGCTTCAACAACTTGAATCCGGATTTCCATACGCTGTGTGTGCAGGCCGCGATGTCGGCCATCGAAAAAGCCTGCCCGGACGCCCACGGCATCGTGCTGGTCCCGGAAAACCACACCCGCAACCAATTTTATCTGCAGAACGTGGAAAAACTCGCCACGATACTGCGCCACGCCGGCGTCGAAGTACGCGTCGGCAGCCTGCTGCCGGAAATCACCGCCGCCACCGACCTCGAACTGCCCAACGGCACGATCTTGCGCTTGGAGCCGCTGCGAAGGGTAGGCAACCGCCTGCAGGTCGGCGACTTCGATCCCTGTGTGGTGCTGCTCAACAACGACCTTTCCGGCGGTGTGCCGACGATCCTGCAAGGCCTCGAACAGACAGTACTGCCGCCGGTGCATGCCGGCTGGGCCACCCGCCGCAAGTCGGCGCACTTCGCCGCGTACGACGATGTGACCCGTGATTTTGCCAAGCTGATCGGCATCGACCCCTGGGTGATCAATCCATACTTTGAGAAATGCGGCAAGATCAACTTCCGCGAACGCGTGGGCGAAGAATGCCTGGAAGGTTATGTCTCTGAAATTCTCGACGATATCCGTAAAAAATACGCGGAATACGGCATCACCGAAGACCCCTTCGTCATCGTCAAGGCCGATGCCGGCACCTACGGCATGGGCATCATGACCGTAAAGGACCCCTCCGAGGTCAAGGGACTCAACCGCAAACAACGCAACAAGATGGCCGTGGTCAAGGAAGGCCTTGAAGTACACGACGTGATCGTGCAGGAAGGGGTCTACTCCTTCGAGACTGTCGGTTACTCCGTGGCCGAGCCCGTGGTCTACATGATCGACCATTTTGTGGTCGGCGGTTTCTACCGTGTACACACCGAACGCGGCAAGGACCAGAACCTCAACGCCCCGGGCATGCATTTCGCACCGCTGGCGTTCGCCGAACCCTGCTCGTCGCCAAATCCAAACGACCCGGGCTGCCCGCCCAACCGATTTTATTCGTACGGGGTTATTGCGCGGCTGGCACTACTCGCCGCCTCCCTTGAAATTGAGCGCTCGGAACTCGCAGCCGAACCGGCACTGCTGCGCGCGGCGACATGAAGCTGGCCTTCATTGTTGATCCTCTCGACGGGTTTAAGCTGGAAAAGGACAGCTCCTTCGCGATCATGCGTGAAGCCGGAGCACAGGGCCATGCTCTGTACGCGCTGCAGCAGGAAGACCTGGCCTGGCACAAACAAAGCGTTACCGGTTATGCCGCCCGCCTGCACCTGACCGGCGAAATACCTGGCTGGTACCGGCTGGATCCTCCGACCGAGACACCGCTGGAACAGTTCGATGCGGTGCTGATGCGCAAGGATCCGCCCTTCAACATGGAGTATGTCTACAGCACGTATTTGCTGGAAATCGCCGAACGCCGTGGCGCACGCGTGTTCAACCGCCCGCAGGCAATCCGTGATTACAACGAAAAAATGGCCATCGCACGCTTTGCCGAATTCACCGCGCCGACGCTGGTCACTCGACGCACAGAACTGCTGCACGGCTTTTTGCATGAATATAGCGACATCATCCTCAAGCCCTTGGACGGCATGGGCGGCTCCTCCGTATTCCGGGTGCGGTGTGATGACCCCAACCTTAACGTGATCATCGAAACGCTGACCAGTGACGGCGCGCGCACGATCATGGCTCAGCGCTACATTCCCGAAATCAGCGCCGGCGACAAACGGGTGCTGGTGATCGGTGGTGAACCCGTGCCTTACTGTCTCGCCCGCATCCCTAAAGCTGGCGAGACCCGCGGCAATCTTGCGGCAGGCGGCACCGGGGTCGCTCGCGAACTGACGGCGCGGGACCGTCTCATTGCCGAAACTCTGGGACCGCAGCTAACCGCAGCCGGATTACTGCTGGTCGGCCTGGATGTGATTGGCGACTATCTCACCGAGGTCAATGTCACCAGCCCCACCTGTTTTCAGGAAATTACCCAGCAGTCAGGTTTTAATATTTCAGCTATGTTGTTGAATAAACTGGAAAAATTGATTTAATCTCAATCGGGGACTGTTTGCGCAATACCCTATGTTGCAGCGCAAGAACAGGGCGCGTAGAGTATGGCGCTTTCGTGACAGAGGTTCGGTAAAGCTATGATCGGCATATTGATTATCAGCCACGGCACTTTGGGCGAGAGCCTGATCCATTGCGCCAGCCACATGCTCAACAAACGGCCGGCCCGGCTGCGTCAACTCGGCGTCACCGCCCAGGACGATCCGGTGCAGCTGGCACCACAGGCGCGCAAAATGGTCAAAGATCTGGATGAAGGCGACGGCGTGCTGGTGCTAACCGACATGTACGGTGGCTCGCCGTCCAACATCGCGGCCAAACTCGTGATTCCGGGCAAGGTGGAAGCGGTCGCCGGCGTCAACCTGCCGATGCTGGTGCGCGCCCTGACCTATCGTGACAAATCGCTGGCGGTAATGATGACCAAAGCCATCAGCGGCGGCTGCGAAGGCGTGCTGAGAGTGCCCCCGACCTTTGTCGCGATTCACAATGTTGCAACAGGAAGCTGAGATCATCAACAAGCTCGGGCTGCACGCCCGGGCCTCCGCCAGACTGACCCAGGTTGCCGGCGACTACACCAGCGACGTCTGGCTGAGTCGCAATGGCCGGCGCGTCAACGCCAAGAGCATCATGGGTGTCATGATGCTGGCCGCGGCGAAGGGCTCGAAAATCGGCATTGAAACCGAGGGCGCCGACGAAGCCGCTGCCATGCAGGCCCTGCAAAGTCTGATCGCCGACCGATTCGGCGAAGGAGAGTAAGAACAATGATGAATGCGGAGTACAGAGTGCGGAGCGGACTGCGCGCGGCCCGTGGTTTTAACTCATCACTCATCACTCATCACTCATCACTGTCTACATGAGTTTCACCATTCACGGCATCGGCGTTTCAGGCGGCATCGCCATCGGCCATGCACACCTGGTTTCCCACACCAAGCTGGAGGTGTCGCACTACGATGTGCCTGCGGACCAGCTGGCGGAAGAAACCGCGCGTTTCGACCGCGCGGTTAACACGGTGCGCAGTGAGCTGAAAGATCTGCGCGGCGCAGTTCCTGCCGGCGCACCGGCGGAGTTCGCGGCATTTATCGATCTGCACCTGATGATTCTCGGCGACACCACATTGTCCGTGGTGCCGCGCGCCATTATCGAAAACGAGCGCTGCAACGCCGAGTGGGCGCTGAAAATCCAGACCGACGAACTGCTGCATCAGTTTGACGCGATTGAGGACAGTTACCTGCGCGAACGCCGCACCGACGTCATTCAGGTCGCGCAGCGGGTGATGAAAGCGCTGTCAGGACAACCCGGTTACGTGCCGCCACCGGCGGGCGACTCGGACCGCAACCTGGTGCTGGTGGCGCACGATCTGTCGCCGGCCGACGTCGTGCTGTTCAAGCAGCACCAGTTCGCGAGCTTTGTCACCGACCTCGGTGGCGCCACCTCGCACACCGCGATCGTCGCGCGCAGCCTGAACATCCCGTGCATCGTCGCGCTGCATCACGCGCGCCAACTGGTGCGCGAGAACGAGATCATCATCGTCGACGGCACGCAGGGCGTGATCATCATTGATCCCGATCCGCAGGTGCTCGCTGAATACCAGTTGCGCCAGCGTGAATTCGGTCTGGAGCGGCAGAAACTCAAGCGCTTGCGCGACACCCCGGCGCGCACGCTCGACGGCACCGACATTGAGCTCTACGCCAATATCGAACTGCCCGGCGACGTCGCACTGGCGGTGGAAAGCGGTGCCACCGGTATCGGCCTGTTTCGCACTGAATTCCTGTTCCTGAACCGTCCTGAACTACCGGGCGAAGACGAGCAGTTCGAGGCCTATCGCAAGGTGATGGAGGAAATGGGCGGCAGGCCGGTGACCATACGCACCTACGACCTGGGCGCCGACAAACAGATTGACGACACCGCGCGCCTCGCCCCCAATCCGGCCCTCGGGCTGCGCGCGATACGCCTGTGCCTGACCGAGCCGAAACGTTTCATCACCCAGTTGCGCGCGATGCTGCGGGCGTCCAACTACGGAAAAATGAAAATACTGATCCCGATGCTGATGAACGCAACCGAAGTCGACCAGGCACTGCTGCTGCTGGACCAGGCCAAACGGAGCCTCGACGCGGAAGGCATCGCCTACGACCGCAACATCCCCGTCGGCGGCATGGTGGAAATTCCCGCGGCAGCGCTGGCGTTGGGCCTGCTGACCAAACGCCTGGATTTCCTCTCGGTCGGCACCAACGACCTGATCCAGTACCTGCTCGCCATCGACCGCACCGACGACACGGTGGCCCACCTTTACGATCCGCTGCACCCCGCAGTATTGACGCTGCTCGCGCATATTTTCGCGACCGCCGGCAAGTCGCGGATTCCGGTAGCAGTCTGCGGGGAGATGGCGGGCGACGTAGCACTGACACGGCTGCTGCTGGGTCTCGGCCTGCGCCAGTTTTCCATGCACTCGGCGCACCTGCCCGACATCAAGCAGCGTGTGCTCAAGACCTGTCTCGCGGACACCCGCCCGATCGCAAAAAAAATGCTGCGCGCGACAGATTCAGCAAAATTGCGCGGCATGCTCGAAAAACTCAATGCCTGAACTGTTTGATTTCCGAAGCTATCGTTACGCATTTGACAAGCCCGTGCACCGCAGGTAACGTAGTTGCACAGTTTTCGCGCCGATTTGAGTTCAGCTTGCGGGCGCGCAATAAATCCGGCTAAAGAGATCGCATTCTCGTAATTTCGATTCTCATGACCCCGGTGCGCGAGCTTCGGGGTTTTTTTATGGCTGCCAACAAAACATACGATTTGACCACATCCGTCGGCATCGTCACGCCGCAGACCGCACGCTTCACCGCGCCGCTGCCCTTGCGCAGCGGCGCGGTGCTGCACGATTACGAACTGGTCTACGAGACCTACGGCACGCTCAACGCGGACCACTCCAACGCCGTGCTGGTATGCCATGCCCTCAATGCCTCGCATCACGTCGCCGGCATTCATGCCGATGATCCCGACCACAGCGGCTGGTGGGACAACATGATCGGTCCCGGCAAACCACTGGACACCAACCGTTTTTTTGTTATCGGCGTCAACAACCTCGGCGGCTGTCACGGCTCGACCGGGCCGCTGAGCATCAATCCCGACACCGCCAAACCCTGGGGCGGTAATTTTCCGGTGGTGACGGTGGAAGACTGGGTGGATGCCCAGGCGCGGCTCGCCGACCAGCTGGGCATTACACAGTTTGCCGCGGTCATGGGTGGCAGCCTCGGTGCGATGCAGGCGCTGTCCTGGGCGATCCGTTACCCGCAACGCCTGCGCCACAGCATCGTCATCGCCTGCGCACCCAATCTGTCGGCGCAGAACATCGCTTTCAATGAAGTTGCACGCCAGGCGATTCTCACCGATCCCGATTTCCACGACGGTAACTACCAGCTGCAGCAAGCCGTGCCCAAACGCGGCCTGCGCGTCGCACGCATGGTCGGGCACATCACCTACCTGTCCGACGATGAGATGGCCAGCAAGTTCGGCCGACAGCTTAAACACGGCAAGCCCGGCTACAGCTTCGACACCGAATTCGAAATCGAGTCCTACCTGCGCCATCAGGGCAACAAGTTCGCCGAGTATTTCGACGCCAACACCTATCTGCGCATCACCAAGGCGCTGGACTACTTCGACCCCGCGCTGGATCACGGCGGCAGTCTGTCGCAGGCGCTGAAGGCCGTCACCGCGGGTGTACTGGTGATTTCATTCACCACCGACTGGCGTTTTTCGCCGGAACGCTCGCGTGAAATTGTCCGCGCCCTGCTCGACAACCGGGCACAGGTCACATACGCCGAAATTGACGCGCCGCATGGCCACGATGCATTCCTGCTGGATGACGCACGGTATCACCGCCTGGTGGCGACGTATTTCGAACGCGTGCAGCGGGAGATCGCGCCATGACCGGACTTAACGGCAACCAGCGTCCGGATTTTGCGGCGATCGCGCAGTGGGTAAAACCCGGCGCTCATGTGCTCGACCTGGGTTGCGGTGACGGCACGCTGCTGAAGTACCTGCAGCAGGCGCGCGACGTCACCGGCTACGGCGTCGAAATCGATGACGGCAACGTGCTGGAGTGTGTGAAAAACGGCGTGCATGTCATCCAGAGCGATCTCGAGCGCGGCCTCGCTGAATTTGCCGACCACTCCTTCGATTACGTCGTGCTGTCGCAGACGCTGCAGGCGATGCGTAACACCGAGCGCATCGTGCGCGAAATGCTGCGCGTCGGCCGCGCCGGCATCGTCACATTCCCCAATTTCGGTTACTGGAAAAACCGCCTTCAGATCCTGCGCGGGCGCATGCCGGTATCGGAAAACCTGCCGTTCGAGTGGTTCGACACGCCGAACATCCACCTGTGCACAGTGGCCGATTTCGAGAAATTTTGCGGCGAACGCGGCATCCGCATCGTCGGGCGCACCGTGCTCACTGACGGCCGCGGCGTTAATGTGCTGCCGAACCTGCTCGGCGAACTCGCGGTCTATCAGTTCGGCGGCTGAACGATTGCCGGCCCGGCGTTGAGTTTTGTAACCCAGCGCAGCAGCAGCAGGCCGGGAATCGCAATCAACGCGCAGAGCAGGAAAAACCACGGCCAGCCCATCGCTTGCGCCATCCAGCCGGTGGGCGCCGCCAGCAGTACGCGCGGCACTCCCATCAGGCTCGACAGCAGCGCATATTGGGTGGCGGTAAAACGACGGTCGGTCAGCGCCGCCATGAAGCCGACAAAAGCCGCCGTGCCCATGCCAGCAGTCAGGTTCTCGACCGCGACCACGATCGCCAGCGCGCCGACATTGAGCGGATACCAGGCCAATACGACAAAACCCAGCGTTGAAATCATCTGGCCGAAACCGAACAACCAGAGCGCGCGGTGGGTGCCGGCGCGCAAGATCCAGATCCCGCCCAGCGTACCTCCGGCAATGGTCGCCCAGAAACCGAATAGTTTGACCACCGTACCGATCTCGGTTTTGGTGTATCCAATGTCGAGATAAAACGGCGTGGTCATCGCCGAAGCCATGGTGTCGCCGAGTTTGTAGAGCAGGATGAAAGCGAGGATCAGCCACGCGCCCTGGCGCGCAAAATAATCCCGGAACGGCAGCACGACGGCCTCGCGCAGCGTACGCGGCCGCCCCTCGGGCAACGGCGGCTCAGGGGAAAACAGCGTCACTGTCACACAGGCGATCATGCACAGCGCCATGATGCGGTACATGGTTTCAAATGACAGCCAGTCGGCGAGAATAAGCCCGCCACCGCCGGCAAGCAGCATGCCGATACGGTAGCCATTCACGTACAGCGCGGAACCCAATCCCAGTTCGGCGTCGCCCAGGCTTTCGCGACGATAGGCATCGACGACGATGTCCTGTGAAGCGGAAAAAAATGTTACCAGCAGCCCCGCCAGCATCACCAGCCACAGGTGATCAGCGTCGGGTTGTGCATTACTCAACAGTAGCAGCGCACCTGCCAGCGCGAACTGCGTCAGCAGCAGCCAGCCGCGGCGGCGGCCGAGCACCGCCGGCGTATATCGGTCAAACAGTGGCGCCCACAGGAATTTCAGCGTGTACGGCAGGCCGATCAGCGCAAACAGGCCAATGCGTGCGAGATCGACACCACCGTCTTTCAGCCAGGCCTGCAGCACCGACCCGGTCAGCAGCAGCGGCAATCCCGACGAAAACCCCATCAGCAGTGCGATCAGCATGCGTCCGCTGAACATCGCGACCAGCGTCTCGCGCCAGGATAATGTTGCGAACTTCGGGGTCGCGAACTTCGGGGGCGCGGACTTAGGGCTTGATCCGGTCAAGCGACCTTCCCGTCGTAATGAATGGTCAGCGGAGCGTGATCGGAAAACCGCTCATCCTTGTAAATCGCGGCGCGCTTCGCCCGCGCAGCAATGCCCGGCGTCGCAATCTGGTAATCGATGCGCCAGCCGACGTTTTTGGCCCAGGCTTGGCCACGATTCGACCACCAGGTGTACGAGGCATCGGTCGTCTCCGGATGCAACTGCCGGTAAACATCGACCCAGCCCAGACCGCCGAATATTTGTGTCATCCAGTCACGTTCTTCCGGCAGGAATCCGGAATTCTTGCGGTTGCCCTTCCAGTTCTTGAGATCGATTTCCTTGTGCGCAATGTTCCAGTCACCGCACAGCAGCACTTCGCGCCCCGTCTTGCGTAACCGCTTTAGGTGCGGATAAAACGCAGCCAGGAAACGGAACTTGGAGGCCTGCCGGTGCTCACCACTGGAGCCTGAGGGCAGATACAGGGAAATAACCGACAGCTTGCCGAAATCG